>CAXBPM010000026.1:0-16907 GCA_963977345.1 uncultured Roseivirga sp. | reverse complement strand
GCTGGAAAAGCGGATGGCAAAACCATTTCAACCTTAGTTAAGCAATTACTGACAGCCTAATTCATTGAAAACCCTTGACATCATACTATTAATACCGCTCGTTTTCGGGGCGGTAATGGGTTTTAGAAAAGGGTTACTCTTAGAAATCATCGGAATATTGGCCTTTATTTTGGCGATTATTGGTGGTTTTAAACTCATGGAACTCGGTATTTCCTATTTGCAAAAACAGATAGACGGCATGGATCACCTTCTTCCGTTTATTTCCTTTCTTATTATTTTTCTGGTCATTATTCTACTGGTGAATATGATAGGGAAATTGCTGAAGAAAGTAGTGGATTTGACGTTGCTTGGAGGAGTGGATAAATTTGCTGGAGCCATTGTAGGCATTGCCAAATGGGCCATTGGCTTAAGCATTCTCCTTTGGCTTACCAACAATTTTGGTATTGAACTACCAGGGCAAGACGAAGACTTGGTGCTTTACCCTTATTTGGTAAAACTTGGCCCCAATCTAATCGAAGCCCTAAATGTGGTATTGCCTTTTGCCGAAGAAATGCTGGACTCTATTAAAGAAATGGTTTCTCCACAAATCACTTGATACTCATTTTAGACAACTTCGATTCATTCACCTACAACTTGGTGGATTACTTTGGGCAACTCAATGTGAAAACCGAAGTAATCAGAAACAATGTTGCTATTGACAGTATCAACTTCAGCAAGTATTCTGGCATTGTTTTATCGCCTGGGCCAGAGAAGCCAGAAAAAGCTGGTATCTTATCAGAAGTTGTAAAAACCAAAATTGGGCAAACGCCAATGCTCGGTATTTGTCTAGGCCATCAGGCGATTGGTCAACATTTAGGCGCTACTTTGGTAAAAGCCAATTACCCAATGCACGGCAAAATTTCCAGCGTTAAAACCAAAGAAGCCGTTATATTTAATGGTTTACCTAACGAATTTGATGTGGTGCGTTATCATTCATTGGTACTTCAAAATTTACCAAATGACCTTTCTCCAATTGCCCAAACGGAAGATGGTGAACTAATGGCGTTTGAAAATGTTGAATTAAAAGTAACTGGAATACAGTTCCACCCAGAAGCTATTTTGACCCAGTACGGGTTAGAAATGCTAAAAAATTGGGTGAGTTTTTATAATATTGTTTAAATCACAAGTTAAAAGATTGGTTACACTACCTAATACAGCCATATAGGGGTATAAAGCTCTCCGAGAAATTAGCCCATTACTTAATATAGTTTCAAACAAACGAAAGCAGAATGACAGCAGCAGAACTGATAAACTATTTAATTCCTCCTTTAAAATTGACAGATGATGGCAACAAAGCCATTATTTGGATGGAAGAATTGCGTACCAATCAGTTGCCTGTGGTGGAAAAAGGGAGATTCTTGGGCTTTATTTCAGAAGAGGTCATCCTTGAAAATAATGATGCTACCCGACCTATTAGCGAATATGACCTGTTTGCTGAAGACTGCTTTATCTTTGAAGACCAGCATTTTTACGATGTTATTAAAATGGCCCATGAACACGAGGTTCAACTGGTGTCTATTTTAGGTAGAACTGGTAATTTCTTGGGGGTGGTAACTATTGAAGACACCATTAGCAGCTTTGCTCAATCAATGGCCGTTCAAGAACCGGGAGCCATTCTTATTGTTTCCATGAACTACAGAGATTATTCTTTGGCCGAAATTAGTAGAATTATTGAAGGTGAAAACGCTAAGATTTTAAGTAGCTGTGTCACCAGCGATTACATGGATGCTTCACGGATTAAGCTAACCCTTAAAGTTAACCAGCCTGATATTTCTCACATTAGTGCATCCATTGAACGTTTTGGCTATAAAGTAATTGGAAAGTTTCAAGAAATTGAAATCAAATCGAACGACCAAGACCGTTATGATATGTTGATGAAATACCTCGACATTTAACCGCCTATGAAAATCGCCCTCCACGGAAAAAGTATTACTTCTGAAGCCATTGATTGTGTTAAAGACTTGCTTCAAGTTTTAGACGAGAAGTCGATTGACATTTCGATGTCAAAGGATTTTGAGAAGCAGCTGAAAAAAGTAAAGCTAAGCGCTAATCCAGAAAGAATTGTTTTACCTGGTGATGACCTGTCAGACATGGACTTTGTGTTAAGCCTAGGAGGCGATGGCACCATGCTAGACACCATTGCCTATACCGCACAGTATGAAACACCCGTTGTAGGTATAAACCTAGGAAGGCTCGGTTTTTTAGCGACTACCCCACGAGGTGAAATTAACAATGCAGTTGAATCACTTATTTCTGGTGACTATAATGTGGAAAGTCGGTCATTGATTCACGTTGACTCAAATGAAGACCTTTTTGCTCCTTTCAATTTTGGGCTGAATGAGTTCACCATTGTCAAAAAGGAAACTTCATCTATGATCGTGGTGCATACCTATGTAGATGGTGAGTATTTAAATGCCTATTGGGCTGATGGATTGATCGTTTCAACCCCAACGGGCTCCACTGGTTATTCTTTGAGTTGCGGAGGGCCATTGGTTCACCCTAGGTTAAAGAATTTTATTCTAACTCCAGTTTCACCACATAACCTCAATGTTCGGCCAATCATTGTTTCAGACCAAAGCGAAATCACCTTCGAAATTGAGGGTAGGACAAACCGTTTTATGGTGTCTTTAGATTCAAGATCATGCAGTGTAGACGATAAAGTAAAAATATCCGTTAAGAGGGAGTCATTTGAGGCAAAGCTGGTAAGATTCGATCATAACAGCTATTTTGATACCTTGCGACAAAAGTTGAATTGGGGCGTAGATGCCAGAAATTGAATTAACAATATTTAACTGGCCATTTTTGAAACGAAAACACAATGTTATCTAGCTTGCGAGCATATCATACGGATAAACCTGTATTACCTAAATTTTTGAAGAAGTCATCTTTGATGGTGGTGTTTCTGCTGTCAGTTTTCAGTATGAAAGCACAAGATACTGAGGTTGGTTTTGAGCTAGGTGCTTATAACTACCTTGGCGATGTAGCCCGCACTTATGATTTTGGAAACTCAAGTTTAGGGGGACAGTTCTTTGTTAAGAAACACCTTAATAACGGTTTCAATACCCGCATTTCAGCGGGTTATGGGAAACTCAAGGGTACAGATAACGAAGCATTTGACGTGTTTTCAGCAAATAGAAATGCTTCATTCGAGGGTCGCTTTTTCAATGTTGATTTTCTATGGGAATATAATTTCCTTGATTTTCGAGACGAAAAGCTACAGCAGTTTTGGACTCCCTATATTTTATTTGGTATAGGCGCTTATAAATATACCGGGGAAGATGGCTTTGGTTCATCTTATGATTCTGGAATAAATTTAAGATTACCAATAGGTATTGGCCTCAAATATAGAATTGACAGACGATGGACATTAGCGGCATCAACGAGCGCAATCAAGACCAATTCAGACAAACTGGATAATGTATCTATCAATACTCCTTCCATAAAAGATTACAGAGGTGGTAATCCTAACGATGACGATTGGATGTTCTTCACGTCAATATCCATTAGCTATACGCTCTACAAAATTGTCTGTCCGCAAGGCAAATTTAGATAGCACTGATAAAGAATCAATTAGGGTTTAAAAACAATAACCATTTTCGTACCTTCGCAATCGCTTTTTCGCGGAGCAGATACAATGAAGAATAAAATTAAGCTCGATTCACTTCCGAAACACATTGCCGTAATCATGGATGGTAACGGCCGTTGGGCTAAAAGCCAAGGTGCTGCCCGTGTTTTTGGTCATAAGAATGCCATCAAGGCGGTAAGAGATACTACCGAAGGGTGCGCAGAATTGGGAGTTGAATACCTTACTCTTTACGCATTTTCAACCGAAAATTGGAAGAGGCCGAAGCTAGAAGTTAACGCCTTGATGCAGTTATTGGTCGCCACCATCAGCAAGGAAATAAAAACCTTGATGGACAATGACATTAAATTGACTGCTATTGGTGATATCGCCAGTTTACCAAAGTCATGCCAGCGCGAATTGGCTCAGGCAATGGAAACAACTTCGAAGAACAAAAGAATGACTTTGGTTTTGGCCTTGAGTTACAGCGGTAAATGGGACATTACCAATGCCGTAAAACAAATAGGATTGAAGTGCGAGAGTGGAGAGTTAAAAGCTGAAAACATTACAAGTGAAATTATTGAAAATCATTTGTCAACATCAGGGATTCCTGATCCAGAGTTGTTGATAAGGACAAGTGGTGAACAAAGAATAAGCAATTTCCTATTGTGGCAAATGGCATATACCGAGTTTTTTATCACGGATACGCTTTGGCCAGACTTTAGAAGAGAGCATTTATACGAGGCAATTGTCTCGTACCAAACAAGAGAAAGAAGGTTCGGTAAAACGAGCGAACAGATATAGAATTAACCTTGGGAATGAAGAAAATATTTTTACTTCTGGTCATTAGCATATGTGGTTTAACGCAAGTTAAAGGGCAGGTGAGATATGGTGTGAATACGGCAGAGGGTGTTCAAATTGACTATACAAACCCAAGGGTTTTTGAAATTGCCGAAGTGCAGTATACTGGCCTTAGTTCCATTGAAGAACGGGCACTAACCGGTTTAGTAGGCATTAAAGTCGGTGATAAAATCAGCATCCCCGGAAACGAAATTTCTGACGCCATTAAAAAATTATGGAAACAAGGCATTATTGCCGATGTTCAAATTTGGCTTACAAAAATTGAGGGAAACAGGGCCTTTTTAGAAATTAAAATTACTGAACGACCAAGAATTACCAAGTTCGAAATTGAGGGTGTTAATAGTTCTCAAAAATCAGACTTAAAAGAGCAGATTGGCGTAATTGGGAAAGTAGCAAGTGCTCCTCTAATCAAGAATAGTGAAACCCTGATTAAGAAGTATTATGTGGCAAAGGGCTACCTAAATGCAAGTGTAAAAACACTTCAAGAAACAGACTCTGTAGGCACAAAAGGAGCTCAACTGACCTTTGTTGTGGATAAAATGTCGAAGGTAAGAATCAATAAAATTGAGTTCGAAGGCAATGACTCCTTTTCTGACCAACGACTAAAAAAGCCTTTAAAGAAAACCAACGAAAAGCCTCGTTTCTGGCTTGTGACTAGACTTTTCGACCAAATTTTTAAAACTACTCCGAAGACAGTTTCTAATTATGTAGACTCTACCTATACGGTAAGCGAGTCTAGATTCAAGTCTTTTATTAATGATAACGTTAAGCTCAACTTTCTTCAAAGTTCAAAATTTATTCAAGCAGAGTTTGAAGCTGACAAAGATGGTTTGATTGCTTTCTATAATACCAAAGGTTACAGAGACGCTTCCATTGCGAGCAGCACCATAACAAAAATAGATGATGATTATATCGACCTTAATATTAAAGTTGAAGAAGGAAGTAAATACTACATCAGAGATATTGACTGGACAGGAAATTACAAATACACTTCTTCCGAACTTTCTAATCTTTTAGGAATCAGAAAAGGTGATGTCTACAATAGAGAGCGAATAGAAGCTAGAACATCATTTGATGGCCAAAGTGGAGATGACATCAACTCACTCTACATGGATGACGGTTACCTTTTCTTTAGACTAGAAGTGGTTGAAGTAAGGGCCGATAACGACTCCATAGACCTTGAAATGAGGATGTATGAAGGGGAGCAAGCTACTATTAAAAGAATTATCCTTACCGGAAATGACAGAACTAGTGACCATGTTGTATTAAGAGAAATCAGAACACTCCCGGGCCAAAAATTCAGTAGAAGAGAATTAATTAGAACAACAAGAGAGTTAGCTCAGCTTGGTTATTTTGACCCAGAGCAAATCAATCCAAGACCTATTCCAAACAATGGGGATGGTACTGTAGATATTGAATTTAGCCTTGTTGAAAAGTCATCAGATCAGATTCAGCTTTCGGGAGGCTTCGGTGGGCCATTCGGTTTTGTAGGTACTGTTGGACTGCAGCTGAATAACTTCTCCATTAAGAATATTAGAGATTGGAGCAAGTGGAGACCCTATCCGTCAGGAGATGGGCAAAGACTATCGATACAGATTCAATCTAACGGTAGACGTTTCCAAAATTACAATATGACTTTCTCTGAGCCATGGTTGGGAGGAAAAAAACCAAACAGCTTCAGTGTAAGTTTCAACAGAACAGTAAACCGAACTTTTACAGATTTCTATAACCCTTCTGATGTGAATGGGTACCTAAAAGCATCTGGCTTTACAATTGGCTTAGGTAGGAAATTGCGTTGGCCAGATGATTACTTTGGTATATCAAACAGCATATCATATCAATTTTATGATGTATTCAACTTTGGAAGTACACTTGGCTTCTCTACTGGTCAAGCAAATAGCGTTACCTTCAACACTGCTATTTCCCGAAGCAATATTGATAGTCCTCAGTTCCCTACACATGGGTCTCAGGTCAATTTGAATATAAACTTAACACCTCCATATTCATTATTCTTGGATAGGTTCAGTGATAACGGTAGCCCTGACCTTACAACAAGAGAGCGCTATCAGTTTATTGAGTACAACAAGACATTACTAGACGCATCCTTCTTTATTCCACTTCCAAGCAAGTTTGTTTTGAATGCTAGAGCACACCTTGGATTCATTGGTTCTTATGGAAACAAAACAGATACAGGACCATTCGAAAGGTTCTTCTTAGGGGGGAACGGATTAAATGGCGCGAACAACTTTATAATTGGACAAGACATTATTGCGTTAAGAGGTTATGATGATAACAGTATTGTCCCAGTAGACCCTAAAACTGGTTTTAGAGGAGGTCTTATCTTTAATAAGTTTGTAGCCGAACTAAGATATCCAGTTTCTCTTAAGCCATCCTCTGTAATTTACTTGCTAGGCTTTGGCGAAGCAGGTAATGCGTGGAACGATTACTCGGAGTATTCTCCAAGAAATTTATTTAGGTCTGCAGGTGTAGGCGCAAGGGTATTTCTTCCTGCGTTTGGCTTGCTAGGTCTCGACTGGGCATATGGTTTTGATTCTGATAGAGAGTTAGGGATTGATGGAGGTTCTCAAATTCACTTCACTATTGGTCAACAAATCAGATAACATGCACAAAGTTTCGCGCGCCATAGTATTATTCTTCGTAATTTCTAACTTTGTGCTCGCTGAAAAAGAGGCCTCTGCACAAAAGTTTGGGCACATAGATTCAGGTTATATTTTATCCAAAATGCCTGAATACAGCGAAAAAAAGAAGGAGATAGAAGATCTCCACAAGGAGTATGATAAAGTGGTACGGAGTTTGCAAAACGAAGCAGAGAAGATGAGGGCAGAGCTTAGGGCCAAAGAAATTTTGTTTACTCCTGAAATGATAAAGGAAAAGCAAAAAGAAATTGACCTGAAAGAGCAAGAAGCCCTTAATAAATCGACAGAGCTTTTTGGTTATGATGGACTCATCTATAAAAAGCAAAACGAATTATTAAGACCTCTTTTGCAAAAAATGTCTGAGGCTACTGAGATAGTTTCTAGAAAGCATAACCTAGACTATATGCTTGATAAAGCTGCCGATGTTAGCATTATCTACTCCAACCCTGAGCACGATTACACAGAGTTTGTGTTAGAGGAATTGGAGTTATTAAAAAAGAAGAACTAAAACATTAATTTGAATCTTAAAGTCATGAATCGTAAACTATTACTCGCTACATCATTGTTTTTAATGGCAATGACAGCCTGGAGCCAGGAATTTAAAGTTGGTTATACAAGCATAGATGCTATTGTATTTAGTATGCCTGAAATTCCTCAAATCAATGCCGACCTACAAGTCTATCAAAAACAATTGGCCAGTCAGGTAGAAAGCAAACAAAAAACAATCGATGCTAAAATTGCAGAATATCAGCAATTGGCTCAGCTACCAACTGCATCGCCAACAGTGATGCAAGAAAAAGAAGCTGAAATCCGAAAGCTACAAGCCGATTTTCAGAACTTTTCTCAAAAAGCAGATGAATCACTAAGCAATAAATCGAACAACTCGTTCAACCCAATTTATGCAAAGGTTCAAAACGCTATTGAGGAAGTAAGAAAAGAAAAAGGCTATGGCATGATTATCAATGCAGGTACCGAAACTGGTGGAATTGTATTGGCGGCTAGAGAAGAAGACAACATTACTAAAGCTGTATTCGAAAAACTAGGTGTTCCTATGCCGGCTACTCCAGAACAAGGTGCAGCAGCAAAAGGAGGTAACTAAGAACAAAATATTTCTAAAAAAAAGGCCATCTCAATTCAGTTGAGATGGCCTTTTTAGTTCTCCGATTACTAGGAATTAATCCTTCAATCGATACAGATCAACCTCAGTGGCTACGTAGCCAAAAGCTGGCCAATTTCCCGTATCAATTACCTTTTGGAAGATCTCTTTCGCTTTTGCCGTATCTCCATTGTATAAGTACCAATTACCCATTCCGTAACCCTGGGTAGCTAAGCTGAGCGCTACATCCATCTGATCCGTTCTCAGTAGTTCCTCTTTAGCCAATTCACCCTTGTACATCATAATTCGTTTATAATAACTATCGTTTTCGATAATCGTCATTTCTGAATGAATTGGTTCAAGAACGGCCACGGCTTCTTCAGCTTTCCCTTCTCGCATAAGGCTCATATAAAGCCAGTCCGTAGTAGCCACTAGTAAATCATCGTTTACACTATACTTTAGGCCTTGCCTATAGATTGCAGTAGCTTCTTCGAACTTGCCTTGGAGGTAAAGTGCTAGCCCATAATGGTACATTATATTAGACTGTGTATTTGAAAGCGGAATGTTCATGCTGTTGGGTGCGCCATCAGGCTCCACCTCAATCTTCTCCCTATCCATCATCTCAAAAGCCTTTTTATAATCCGATTCTGCCTTTGAAAACTGGCGAGTACTGATATACCTATGTCCCCTGTGTCTGTAAAGCTTGTAGGAGTTCGGAAACTTGTTAATACCCTCCGTAAATACCTCAATGGCTTTATTGTAGTTGGTTAAATATGCCCAACGCCTTCCTAGCCAAATGGTGTTCATTTCGCTAGGGTCGTCATCAAAGTTCTTTTGAGCCTCTTTCAAATTAGAAGTCAATGCTGAAGTGGCTTCCTCACTCCTTTCTGGAATATGCAGCGGAGTTCCATCCACAGCATAAGCCTGAACTTCATCCTTTTCTTCAATTTTCTCTCCTGAACAGGTGAAGACAAACAGTGTGCAGCAAAGCAATATCGATAAGCGTGCTTTCATATATTTAGTATTTATCGGTCATTTTGAAGATCATTCCGTTCTTCTTCTCATCTACCATTTTCTTCACGTCTTCAAGAAGTTTTTTGGCATCGTACACTATTCCGTCCTTCACCGTATAACGCACTCCCCCTACACGAATAAGTTCATTGTCATCATTCAGTTTCAGTGCACCTGTACCGTAAAGCACTTTTAAGTTCTGTAATGGATTCTCTTCTACAATTACAAAATCTGCAAACTTGCCTACTTCAACTGTTCCTATTTTATCGGCCATTCCTAAGGCTTCTGCCCCATTCAAAGTAGCGGACATAATGACCTCAAGTGGGTGGAATCCAGCTTCGCGAAGTAATTCTAGCTCACGGATATAAGCGAAACCATACAGCTGGAAGATAAATCCAGAGTCAGAGCCTGCAGTAACGCGCCCTCCTCGGTTTTTATATTCGTTTACAAAGGTCATCCAAAGATTATAGTTTTCTTTCCAAGCCACTTCTTCTTCCGTTCCCCAATAGAACCAATAAGAACCATGTGACCTTTTGCTAGGACGATAGAACTCCCATAGCGAAGGCAAAGTATACTCTTGGTGCCATTCCGCAGAATACGCACGCATTAAATCACGACTGGCTTCATAAATGTTGAACGTTGGATCCAAAGTGAAATCCAGATCAATCAACTCGTTCATCACGTTGTTCCAATGATCTGAAAAAGGAGGTGCCGCCTGTGCCCAAAGTTTACCCGCTTCACCAAAACGATCTTGCTCATTTCTGTAATTATAGTCTAAGCTATAGTTCTGAACCCTTCTGTCTGTGAACAGTGCTTCAGGCAAGCCATACCAGTGTTCCATTGAAGTCAATCCTGCTCGGGCAGAGTTGAGTACATTCCAACGTACCACGTCCATTTGCGCATGGTGCATGGCCGATTTCAATCCCAATTTTTTATTCTCTTCTAAAGCAGCCTGCATGATTTCTGGAGCAGCTCCAAAAAACTTGATGCCATCAGCCCCTTTGGCTTTGTTTTGTCTTACCCATTCTCTGGCCATTTCTGGAGTTGAAATTGGTTCCTTCGACCCCTGACCGAAACCTGTATAGGCCAAAATTCTAGGGGCGGTAATGGTATTTTGATTACTTTTTTCTTTCTGATCCAAGACCCACTCAAGACCATTGCCGGTGGAAGGGTCGCGAATAGTGGTAATACCATGCGCCAACCAAAGCTTAAACACATATTCTGCTGGAGTACCTTGTGCTGCCCCTCCTATGTGTCCATGCATATCCACGAAACCGGGCATTAGATACATGCCTTCCAAATCCATTACTTGGTCTTTTGGTCCTACTTTCGGACGATCTTGTTCGCGAATTTCAAGACCTGGATATCCCACATTATAGATGCCTTTAATAATGTTCTTTTCTACTACAATATCCACAGGGCCTGTAGGTGGTGCTCCGTTACCATTGATCAATGTAACTCCGCGAATGATAAGCCTTTCGAAAGGCCCTTCGCCCTCACTGCGGTTAGGCGCTTTTTCTACTTGAGCATGAAGGTGGGCGACTAAAGTCAATAAGAAAAGGGAAGCAATTGCCCTTAAGAAATATTTTTTCATAGTGATTAAGGTTGAATTAGTGCAGAAGATAATTATTTCCTCAGCAGAACACAACGGAGCTTATGCTTATGGAAAAAATTGGTTCGGGAATTTTAGTCTTTGAAATAAAAAAAGCCTCTCGACAAAATCGAGAGGCTTCAAATTCTAGCTTAGAAATAATGCTATTTCTTTTTTACTTTCTCAAGGTTCAAATCGAAGCTCATTCCAGCCTGGTTCCATTTTCCGATTATTTTACCATCCTTTAACGTTCCTTCATAAGTACCGCCAATTGCCTCCATTTTCATTTTTAATACTCCCTCTTTATAGCTGACAGTGTCCATTACCAAGCCATATGCATTTTGTGCTGGGCTGTCCATTGTTGCGATGAGCGCTTTGTCTTTTTCTGTAAGATGCATTACTAACTCAAAATCACCTTGGGGGGTAGTGATTTTTCCGTCCCAATCACCAAGAACTTTGGCGTTGTCTTGGAATGAAAAACTAAGACTGGTGAATACGAGTAATACTGTGGTTATAAATTTCATAATTTGAGTTTTTGATTACGTCAAATGTATACGAAAACACCCCTTCGGGGATCAGAAAAAAGCACGAAAGGGAAATACAATGGTTAAATGAAATATTAAACCGATCATTGAATTTCACTCCTAAGCACTTCCAGTGGGGATTTGCTCAAAATACCTCGGCTGTTCAGCAATCCAATCAAAACTGTCAATGAGGTTATGGAAACATAAACCAGCAGTACTGGCAGCACATTTGGTACGAAAGACGTTTCAAAAGTAAAGTAAGCCAAAGCCCAACTACCCAAAAGTGCTAAGGCAATTCCTGAAAGAGAGGCTAAACTACCCAACACAAAATATTCAAGGCTATTAATGGTCAAGATTTGGCGTTTACTTCCACCTAAAGTTCTTAACAGAATGCTCTCTCTGATACGTTGAAATTTGCTCAGGATTACCGAACCAATTAAAACCAACAGCCCCGTAACAATACTGAAAAGTGCCATAAAGCGGATGACAAACGAGATTTTACCCAAGATTTCATCCACTGTGGTCAGAATCAAACCAATGTCTATTACGGAAACGTTCGGATATTTCTTAACAATATCGCGTTGATAGAGCGCTCCCTCTTCGGTGGATTTGACCCGTGTAATCAACACATGAAACTGAGGCGCCTTTTCTAAAACTCCTTCAGGGAAAAGCACCAAGAAATTCGTTTGTACCCTTTCCCAATCTATTTCTCTAAATCCACCCACATAGGTAGTAACCGGAACACCCTGCACATTCCAAATCAGTTCGTCACCCAGTTTGATTCTATTACTTTGTGCAAAGCCCTTTTCTATGGTCACGAAAACTGAATCGGTATTTGCCTCCATAGTTCTAAACTCTCCCTCCACCAATACTTCTGATTCAATGAGGCTATCTCGGTACGTAATTCGCCATTCACGATTGAAAGCCCCAGAACGATAATTGAGTGTGGAATCGGCCATAACTTCGGATAAAGTATTGCCGTTAATTTTGGACAGTCGCATGGTCACTACAGGTACTTGCTGCAATACGGGCAAACCTTGCTCTTTCGTAAAAGCTGCAATTTCATCTTTCTGGTACGACTGAATATCAAACAGCATCATGTTCGGGCGACCTGCATCCGTGGTAATTTCAACCTGACTGATCAATAAACCTTGAATAAAATAGAGGGTAGTAATCAGCGCTGTTCCCAAACCAATGGAGGCTATCAAAATTGTGGTTTGGTTATTCGGTCGATACAAATTCGCCAAACTCTGTCGCCAAAGGTAACTCCAACCTGTTGGGAAGAATTTCTTCACTGCCCACATGGCCAAACGAGCAATGAGCACTAAAAACCCAAAGGCCATCAATACGGAAAGCGTAAACACAAAACTGTTGGAGAGGTCACCGATTTGTAAATAGGCGAAGCCAAAAATGAAAATGAAGATTCCCGAAAAAACTAACCACCTGAGTGGATCTCTTGCTCCACTTTCTCCATCAGGAGTATTCCTTAAAGTGAGCAGCGGTGACGCTTTTCTGATCGCCAAAAGTGGTGTAAGCGCAAAAAGGATGGACACGACAAAGCCCGTAGCAATTCCAGCTAAAATAGAAGGCCAAGAAATACTAAAGTTGACTTCTACAGGCAGAAAATCTGCAAATACTTTTGGTAAGATGGTTTGTAAAAGTGTTCCTGAAAAAGCACCAATCGTTGCGCCAATCAGGCCAATAATTCCAATTTGAATAAGGTAGATCAGAAACGTATCTCTTCCTTTTGCACCAAGGCAGCGCAGAATAGCCACGGTTCTAATTTTCTCTTTAATATAAATATGCACTGCACTTGCTACACCCACACAGCCCAAGAGTAAAGCCACAAAAGCGACCAAGTTTAAGAAACTGCTCAAGTTTTCGAAAGTACGTCCAGTGTCATCTTTTCTTTCCTCTACAGTATCGGCACGAATGCCTTCGGTACGTAAAAACTCACGATCTGCTCTTAGCTGTTCATCCAAATCAAACTCTGGATCGAGGTCATTAAGTTTATAAAACTTGCGGTACTCCACTCTACTACCTTTCTGAATCAAGCCAGTCGCCTCCACATATTTCATAGGAATGTAGACCGCAGGGGCTACCAAAGTAGCGGCCATCGACTGTGATGGAGAGCTGATCAAAGCACCTTCGATCAAAAAGGTGACCTTGCCAATTCGGACCGAATCGCCCACTTGAATATCATATTGCACCAAAACACTTTGGTCTACCAAAGCTTTGGCTTGCCCATCTCTAAAAGATTGCGCTGATGAAGTAGGGTTAGATTCGATTACTCCGTAAAAAGGAAATGCGCCTTCTAATGCTCTGACATCTACCAGTCGACTGCCTTGGTTTTTAGGGAAGAAAACCATCGAGGCAAAGCTGTTTTCAGAAGAAACCTCATAGTCAAGTGTATCTAGAAATGAGTAATTGAAATCATCTTTGTTGGCACTTAATTCTAAATCCGCACCGAGCAATTCTTTTGCTTGGCCATTAATGTCGTCTTTTAAATTTTCGCTGAAGGAGTTAATCGCCACTAAAGCAGCAATACCGAGAATGATAGATGAAATGAATAGAAAAAGTCTTGATTTACTTTTTCGCGCATCGCGCCAAGCCATTAAAAATAGCCATTTAGTAGAAGAGTTCGATCCGAAATTGTCTTGGTCCATTTTCATTTTGGCCATTATATTTCAGTCTCTACAGGTGTCAATTCCGAATCGTAAATGACCTGTCCGCCTTTAATTCTTATAATGCGATTGGTTTTATTGGCCAGCTCCAAATCATGGGTTACCAAAATTAAGGTGGTGCCCGCTTCCCTATTCAAGCTGAAGAGCAGTTCCTCCACTTTTTCAGAAGTTTCTTCATCCAAATTACCGGTAGGTTCATCCGCAAAAAGAATTTCAGGTTGGTTTGAAAAAGCCCGAGCAATTGAAATTCGCTGTTGCTCTCCCCCCGAAAGTTGTGTTGGATAATGATCGTGTCTATCGGCCAAGCCCACCCGGTCGAGTAGCTCTAAAGAACGGGCTCTGATATTTTTTTCTTTTCGCAATTCCATCGGAACCATCACATTTTCCAGTGCGGTAAGCGTGGGTAACAATTGAAAATTTTGAAATACAAAACCAACATTCTGGTTACGAACTGCCGCTCTTTGGTCTTCATTGAGCGTTTCCAAGGCATGTCCATTCAGCACCACTGTGCCCGATGAAGCCCTGTCGAGGCCAGCACAAAGTCCAAGCAAAGTGGTTTTTCCACTACCCGAAGGCCCAACTATAGAGAAACTTGTGCCTTTTTCAATTTCAAAATTTACATTTTTGAGAACCGTTAAATTTTTGGAACCGCTTTTGTAAGTTTTCGTTAGGTCTTGAACCTTAAGTATACTTGCCATGTAGTAATAGGGATGTAGACAATCAAGACGAAATTATCGTCTGAATGTTTAATGATCCTTCAATTAAGTGTAGAAACATATGATTTCAAAACTTCCGATCCTCAGTATTTTAACTTTCATTGTTACGTTTTGGCTGAGTCCGAACGATCAAGAGAAGAAAAAAATCATCTTTTTTGGTGACAGCATTACGGCTGGTTATGGCATAAGCCTAGACGAGGCTTTCCCTAATATTATTCAGAAAAGAATAGATTCTTTGGGGCTGAATTATGAGGTGATCAATGCTGGTTTAAGTGGTGAAGCTTCGGCTGGTGGTTTAGATAGAATTGACTGGATCCTGCAAGGCAAGCCCGATATTTTTGTGTTGGAATTGGGTGGGAACGATGGCCTTCGTGGCTTAAGCATTCAAGAAACAGAAGCCAACTTAAAAGCCATGATCGACAAAGTGCGTCAAGCCAAACCGAGCACTAAAATTCTTTTGGCAGGCATGCAAATTCCGCCAAACCTGGGGCAAGATTATACCGAATCATTCCGTAAGGTTTTTGCCAAAGTAGCTAAAGACAAAAAGGTAGATTTAATTCCCTTTCTACTTGAAAACGTGGGTGGAGAAGAAGATTTGAATCAATCAGATGGGATTCACCCCAACCGTGCGGGGCATAAAATTGTAGCGGAAACTGTGTGGATGTATTTGGAGAAGTTTGTGAAGTAAGGGTCTACCGCCTTAAAAAAGCATCGTACCGGTTCAGTACTTTTTGTGCCAGTTGGTATTCTGAGGCACGAAGAACTTCGATATCGTAGAAGTTGCAGAATTCCATAAACTCATCAATCACACGGTCGTCTATTCGCGTCACGAATTTCACAAATTCCTTATTGAATTTAGCCTCAACGGCTTCTTTCTGCGTTTTTTCTTTTTCCTGAGCGGCCAATAGCACATTCAACTTCCGCTTCTCCATAAATTTCCGATCTAAGAAATTGAGTAAGCCAGAAATGCCAATACCTCCTTGTTCTAAAGTCTCCAGCTGAGGTTTGGACCAATCCGTTTTGGGCGCGTTGGGGTCTACAAAGCCCAGATCCATGGGTACACGTTCGGGACGATTGAGGTAAAAGTCTTTAGCAAAAGCGGTTACTACTACCGAATCGAGCAGATAGGTTCCTTCTTCCAATTGAATAAATAATCCATCGGGATGCGTATTCATTAGAGAAGCCGTTATAGAAAAAATAACGGGTTCGTAACCAATAGAGGTGATTTTTATACTGTCGTTCAGTTGAACAGGAAATTCGAAATTACCTTTGTCATCGGAGGCTACTCCTTGTTTTTTATTCACGACCAAAACCGTGGCAAACACTACTGGTTCTAGGGTCATTTTATCCACCAACTGCCCTTTCAAAACATAGTTTTCCTGTTGCTGTGCGCTAAGGCAAAAGCAAAAGAAAAGCATACATACGATGGTGATGGTTTTGAACACGTTACAAAGTAACGCTTGATTGATAGATAACCCTAAGCTAAAATCGGTATTTAACCTTTTTTAACCGCCTTTTCCAGTTCTTGGTGTTTAAAATACCTGTTCAAAAGAACGGCCATCCAAACGACAATCACACCAAGTAAGCCAAGGCCAAGCAAGGACAAATCGATGTTAAAAGTAAAGAGCTCCGTGACTTTCGATAGTCCAAGCCCCTCTAAATCAATGTTCTTTTTGGAGAGTAATAGAAAGCCTATCGCTACAATAATGACTGAGAAGTAGGTTACTTTGAGCCATTTTGGAATGTAGACAGGTCGGATTTTAGTTTTTTCGTACTGCGTTACTTTTTCAAGCAAGGCATGATTGAAACCCATAGAAGGCTCTTCCAAACCCTCCATTTGTAGCAATTCTTTTAACTCCTTATCTGATAGATCGAACTCTTTCATAATAATTCTCTCACCTCTTTGTCCAACAAATGCTCTAATGCAATAAGTAATCTTTTTCTGGCTCTGTGCAATCTAACTTTAACATTTGAAAGCTCCCAGTTCGTAATCTCACAAATTTCCTGAAGGGAATTTTCATTGAGATAAAACAGCGTAATCGCCACTTGGTCATCATTTGAAAGCTGTGTCAAAGCCAATTGAATATAGCCTGATCTCTCTTCCTTTTGAAGCCTTCTCCATTCTGAATCTGGCTCACTCAGTTGAAGCAAGTTTTCGGAAGATAG
>CAXBPM010000025.1:0-16934 GCA_963977345.1 uncultured Roseivirga sp. | reverse complement strand
ATTCTAAATTGAAATAGTCTGCGGCAGGAGTGCCGTTAGGCAAATCTGTATCAAGCACTAAAATGCCATCATGCGATTGGCCAAGACCTATCTCGTCTTCGGCACAAATCATTCCTTCTGAAACTTCGCCTCTGATCTTGGCCTTTTTTATTTGAAATGAATCGCCAGAGCTCGGGTATAAAGCTGCACCTACGGTAGCAACAATTACTTTTTGACCTGCTTTTACGTTTGGAGCCCCACAGACAATCGGAGAAAGCTGTTCTCCTCCAATATCAACGGTGGTTACGCTTAGTTTATCTGCGTTAGGGTGTTTTGCACAAGTGACTACTTCACCAATGACCAAGCCTTTAAGGCCGCCTTTTACCGATTCTACTTCCTCCCAAGTTTCTACTTCGAGTCCAGAGCCAGTTAAAAGCGCTGCAATTTCGTCTGCAGATTCAGTAATTTGAATGTATTCTTTAAGCCAGTTAAGGGAAATCTTCATGCTGATAAGTTACTTGCTCCACCAAACTTAGGTGAAAGAGCAAAATTAATGATTTAAGCTTTCCAACAATGTGCTTAAAGGTTTTTGTAGAGCTTTTCGCCTGCTTTAATTGGAACTTTTAGCAAATTCTCGGCAGGAGGGATGGGGCAGCTGTATTCTGCGTTGAAATGACAGTAGGGGTTGTAGGCTGTATTGAAGTCTAAAATGATGGAATTTGTACCAGTTTCTAACAAATCCATATACCTACCTCCTCCATATGTTTCGCCACCACTGGTGTCATCAGCAAACATCAAGAACAATCGATTTGGGTTTTCATCGTCCCAATCTTTGTAGAGCAATAGCTTTTGTTGCTTGCCTTCTAGTTCGAATTGCGCATGGGCGTATGGAATATATTTTTCTTGTTCACCAGTAGTGGTGGTAATGAAGATCGGCACCTTCCTTTTTATTTCAATGAGGCGCGCTAAGATTTTATAATCTTCGTTTACAGGGTAATAGTTGAGCTTCGTGAAGATTTTCTTCTCTTCATCTAGAAGAGGAGAACTTGAAGCGAGCATTCTCTTGTCCTTGTCTTTTCTTTCTGTTTCGATTCGCTCTGTATAATCTTTAGCGCTTTCCCCAATGGTGAGAAAATTAAAAACAGTGACACCTAATAACAAAACGATCAAAATAACGAAAATGGTGCTCCTTTTCATGCTGCAAAGTAAGGTTGAAAAGGCTGAAACTCAAATGTAAAGTTGATTTAAGTGTAGACTAGATTAAGCTTTCGTCTGCAAAGCTATAGTAACCGTCATCGGTAAAGATAATGTGGTCTAATACGGGGATTTCAAGTAAGTTTCCAGCATTTTTTAACTTTTCGGTAAGTTTAATGTCGGCTTGACTTGGTTTTAGATTACCAGAAGGATGGTTATGAACGAGAATAATTCCGCTGGCTAAATCTTCTAATGCCTTTTTGAAGATTACTTTAGGGTCGGCTACCGTACCTGAAACACCGCCTAGGCTAATTACTCTTTTCTGAATGACCTCATTGTTCCTTTTGAGCATAATTACCCAAAATTGCTCAACGGGCTGATCCATCAACTCGGCTTTCATAAGCTCGTAAGCATCTTTTGAATTGCCAATTTTCATTTTTTTAGCCGATTCAAACACTTTCCTTCTTCTGCCCAATTCTAGGGCACTCACAATAGAAATGGCCTTGGCTTCACCAATCCCCTTGAATTGCTGGAGTTCAGTGACCGATTGTTTGGCCAATGTGTTGAGGTCGTGATTGGAGTTGGAGAGGATTTTTTTCGAAAGATCTACAGCGCTTAGTTCGCGCGAGCCTGAGCCAATGAGAATTGCGATTAACTCGGCATCGGATAATGCCGCCTTACCTTTCAGTAAGAGCTTTTCGCGTGGGCGATCTTCTTCAGCCCATTTAAGAATATTTAGTCCTTTTTCCATTTTATATTAGAATGGGAAGACTGAATATAATAAAAGCTTATGAATATTAAATATTGGACAACAAAAAAAACCGAACCCTGAAGAGTTCGGTTTCAAGTATTTTCACAAATTAAACCTTAAAGGCTGTTTACCAGCTTGGTTAATTTCGATTTGTTATTAGCAGCTTTGTTCTTGTGGATGATATTGGTTTTCGCCAATTTATCCACCATACCAATAACTTTCTTCAATAATTCTTGAGCCTCAGACTTATCAGAGGTTTCTCTCAATCTCTTGATGTAAGTACGAGTTGTTTTGTGCTGGTAACGGTTTCTCAATCGTTTAGCCTCGTTCGAACGTATTCTTTTTAATGCAGACTTATGATTTGCCATGTATTTATTACTTACAATTTCTCAAATTCGGGACGCAAAGATAAGTCTTATAATAATATTTGCAAACACTAATGTTGAAATTTACCTAAGAGCCAAACAATTACTATTCTCAATTATTGAGCGGTTCACTATTTGTCAATGCGAGTGCAATTTTACGGATTTGTTCTGCCAGGAACAAGTATAATATTGAATTCGGAAATTCTTTTCTCAAAATCCCTTTTTTGTTTTGGCACGATAATGGAAATGTGAGTCTGTAATGCATTAGTAAAATGGTCGACCCTTGTTGAAAACTTAAATATCAAGGTTATGAAAAGAGTGATACTGTTAATAGGAATTATGGTGGTTGGGCTTTTTGCCGAAGGAGAGATACAGGCTCAGAGGCGAAGTAATGATAGCCGAAACAACCGAGATAAAAACAAAGTTGAAAAACGCAATGACGATCGCAAAGGAAACGATGATCGTAAAAAAGTATACAACACTAGCGTAAACAGAAACGGGAGAACTGAGACTGTGGTAAAGAAGGTGGTGGTTAGAAATAACGGCTATCGTTACTCAGACTCTAGAAGTAACAGTGGTTGGACTAGGGTTAATAACTATTCTTACGACTATGATTACGATTTCAGAAATGGAAGCAGGAATAGAGTATACCGAAGTAGCGCTCCCAGCAGCAGGCATATTTGGGTAAATGGCTATTGGGAATACGATAGAAGACTGAGAAGAGACGTATGGGTTTCAGGTCACTGGACAGTGAGAAGAGATTATCACCGTTGGCAGGACGGCCGCTATAGCGTAATGGGCGGTGTGCGAGTTTGGGTGCCGGGCGTTTGGATTAGAATTTTCTAGAAACTGAAAGTATATAAATAAAAGAGGCGCCATTGGCGCCTCTTTTATTATACGTTAACGTGTCTTTCCGCGTGATACGATGATCGAACCAGCGCGCCTGATTCTACATACTTAATACCCCTTTTAAGTCCTTCTTCTTTAAAGAACTCAAATTTATCAGGGTGAACGTATTCAATTACTTCGTGGTGCATTTTGGTAGGCTGTAGATACTGGCCTAAAGTCAAAATATCAAGCTTTACTTCAGCCAAGTCATCCATCAGTCTGAACACTTGTTCATCAGTTTCGCCTAAACCTAACATGGCGCCAGATTTAGAACGCTTGCCATATTCCTTAATGCGTTTTAACTCTTCTAAGCTTCTTGCGTATTTGGCCTGAGGACGAACTCTTCTATAAAGCTCTTCAACAGTTTCCATGTTGTGAGAAACCACTTCCTGACCCGCATCGATCATTCGGTATAATGCATCCCAGTTCCCTTTAACATCGGGAATAAGTGTTTCTATGGTTGTTTCAGGGCTTAATTTTTTGGTTTCTACTACCGTTTGGTACCAGATTTCTGCGCCTCGGTCTTTTAGCTCATCTCTGTTAACAGAAGTAAGTACAGCGTGCTTAACACCCATCAACTTAATCGCTTCGGCTACTCTTTTAGGTTCTTCGGTATCGTACTCTGGTGGGCGACCTGTGGCTACTGCGCAAAACGAACAGCTTCGGGTACACACATTACCTAAAATCATAAACGTAGCAGTACCCGCTCCCCAGCATTCCCCCATATTTGGGCAATTACCGCTTTCGCAAATGGTATGAAGTTTATATTGATCAACCAGTTTACGGACTTTGGCGTACTCTTCTCCGATAGGAAGTTTTACACGCAACCAATCCGGTTTCTTTCTTCTGGTATCTTTTTCTTTGGGAATTACTGGTAGTTCAATCATCCTTTTTCTCCTCTGACTAACAATACCACAAAGGTAAGGCAAAGGTTCCGAAATGGTATGAAAGTAGCTTATCTTCTTTTGCCAAAATAAACAGCAATGAATGCGGCAGAGTAAACATTCTTATTTTCGGCCTCTGGAAGTATGTTGATTTTACGCGTAAAGGCTTCAAGAATAAAGCCAGCCTGAATACCAAATACTCTATTTTTGGTAGAGTTGGTTTCGAAAGTCATTGAGGTTTTGAGGTGAAGCCCTGGTACAATCTTCGATTCAAAGAGTCCTTTTAATGGGCCAGAGGTGCCATTAATATTATTCACAGAGTGCCTGTTGGGGTCATACTGTTCTTTTCTCCCCCTGTAATTCACATAGTAAGGAGTTTCTAATCCTAGTGTGGGGCCTGCTGAAACCATTGCCGAAATTCTTACTCCTTGTTGCTGTGATTTTTGAAAAAGCACCTTTTCCCTTCCGTAATAAGGTCGAATAGAAACGAGGTAATTAGATTTCCCTATCACAAAACTGCTCCCAGTAATTGTGGTTTGACGCGATTCTCTTGGGTGGCGTGTATTGGCCAGCTCAACACCATAATGTGCTAAATTCTTTTTGTCAAATGAATTTGAGTGTCGCCAGAATAGAGAACTTACAAGACCACTGTTGGAAGCATGCGAAGCTCCAAACACATTTTCAATTTCATATTCTTCGTCTTCAAGCCTTGTGTCGAAGCCAAAATTTGACTGACCAAAACCAGTGTTACAAATAAAAAATAACAAGACGACTATAAAAACTTTGGTGCTAATTTGCATACTTGGCGTTGTAGCTCTGTTTGAGATTGCTAAATTAACGAAAAAAAATACTGCTTAGTTTATGATCACTGTGAAATCAAAATATACGGGAAACTTAAGTACCGAGGCTGTTCATGTTAAATCTGGCAACGGAATCGTTACCGATGCCCCTGTAGATAACAATGGCAAAGGAGAAGCTTTTTCGCCTACTGACCTTGTAGCGGCCGCATTAGGTAGCTGTATGATGACTGTAATGGCCATCGCTGGTGAAAAGAAAGGGCTTAACATGGAAGGAATGAATGTGGAGTCAACGAAAATAATGAGTGCGAACCCACGCAGAATCTCAGAAATTCAGCTTGACTTTTTTTGGTCAGATTGTTCCTTGTCTGACAAAGACAGGGAGTGGATAAAGGAGATTGGTTTGACTTGCCCAGTAGCACAAAGCTTGCGAGAAGACCTAAAGCAATCGATCGAGTTTCATTTCTAGGTTCTTTCAGTTTGGTTAGAAACAAAAATGCCTCATTGATGTATCAATGAGGCATTTTTTATGCAGTTGAAGCTGGTTAGTTTAGCTTCTTGTATTTAATTCTTGTTGGGCCTGAATCTCCCAAACGTTTCTTACGGTTGTCTTCATATTCTGAATAACCACCTTCGAACCAATAGACTTGAGAGTTACCTTCAAAGGCTAGAATGTGCGTACAAACCCTATCCAAGAACCATCTATCGTGAGAAATGATTACTGCACAACCACCAAAGTTGTCTAGACCTTCCTCTAATGCTCTCAATGTGTTTACATCCAGGTCGTTGGTAGGTTCATCGAGTAATAAGAGGTTGGCTCCCTGCTTAAGGGTTAGTGCCAAATGCACTCTGTTTCTTTCTCCACCAGATAACTGGCCTACTTTTTTGTTTTGGTCCGTTCCGTTAAAGTTGAACTTGCTTACATAAGCCCTAGAGTTCATTTCTTTTCCTCCGAGCGTAATCAATTCATTTCCTCCAGTAATTACTTCCCAAACCGATTTGTTAGGATCAAGATTATCGTGCTCTTGGTCAACATAGGCGATGTCTACTGTTGGTCCAACAATGAACTCCCCTTGGTCTGGCGTTTCTTTTCCAGTAATCATGTTGAAAAGCGTGGTTTTACCAGCACCATTTGGCCCAATAATTCCAACAATCCCCCCTTGAGGAAGAGAGAATTCTAGGTTCTCATATAAAAGTTTATCTCCGAAAGCCTTCGCTACATTATGTGCTTCAATCACTTTCGAACCTAATCTTTCCCCCGGTGGAATGTAAAGCTCCAATTTTGATTCTTTTTCCTTGCCCTCCTGACCTAATAATTTGTCATAAGCGCTCAAACGCGCTTTGGCTTTGGCTTGTCTTCCTTTAGGCGACATTCTTACCCATTCCAACTCACGCTGTAAGGTTTTCTGTCTTTTCGATTCAGTTTTTTCTTCACCGGCCAGTCGTGTTTGTTTTTGGTCTAGCCAAGAAGAGTAATTTCCTTTCCAAGGAATTCCTTCGCCTCGGTCTAGCTCAAGAATCCATCCCGCTACATTATCAAGGAAGTAACGATCGTGAGTTACTGCAATTACGGTCCCTTTATAGCGCTGTAAATACTGCTCAAGCCAATGCACAGATTCTGCATCCAAGTGGTTGGTAGGCTCATCGAGTAATAATACATCGGGCTCTTGAATCAACAAGCGGCACAAGGCAACTCTTCTTTTTTCTCCTCCAGAAAGGTTTTTAATGGGAGCGTCTGAAGGCGGAGTGCGTAGCGCATCCATGGCTCTTTCCAGCCTGCTGTCTAAGTCCCAAGCGTTGATGTGATCGAGTTTCTCCTGAACTTTTCCTTGCTCTTCAATGAGCTTGTTCATTTTGTCCGGATCATCAAGAATTTCTGGGTCAGCAAATTTCGCGTTGATCTCTTCAAACTTGTTCAGCAAATCAACTGTTTCTTTTGCGCCTTCTTCTACTACCTGTTTTACCGTTTTGTTAAGGTCGAGCTGAGGCTCTTGCTCTAGCATGCCCACGCTGTAACCTGGTGAGAAAACCACTTCGCCTTGGTATTCTGTGTCTACACCAGCAATAATTCGAAGGAGAGAGGATTTACCAGAACCGTTAAGCCCAAGCACACCAATCTTTGCTCCGTAAAAAAACGAGAGGTAGATATTTTTTAAGACTTGTTTCTGTGGGGGGTAAATCTTGTTGACCCCAGCCATTGAAAAAATAATTTTTTCGTCACTCATAGTCTGTATCGTTCTATTTTGACGCAAATATGCTAAAAATTATGCTTAGGAATTTCTCGCTTGGGTTATTTAGCTAATTTCGGGCAAAATTCAATCTTAGCGTTTTGGAAGAAAAGGAATACGGATTTATCAAAGAAGGCAAGGTTTTCAGGAAAGCATTTCTCGATTATGCTGATAAAGAGATCGGGGAAGTGAAGGAAACTGAAGAGGCCGCAGTGCTTTATTATACCGAACGTTTTGCATTGGCGCAGACCAAAGTAAATGAGGTAGAGGAGAAGATCAATGGTACTGAAAATAAGGGTTCTTACCTTATGAAGGTACTTCACCTTAAAGAAACCTTGCATGATTTTGATGCGATCGGTGATTTTGAGGCACTCTATCGCAAATTGGATTTGTTGGAAGAGCAATTGAATGGCTTTATTCAGCAGAATCGATTGAAGAACCTGGAAATAAAAACCGCTTTGTTGGCTGAACTTGCAGAAGCTGTTAAAAGCAGTGAATGGAAGTCTGCAACTGCCGAAGTAAAAGAAGTGCAGCGCAGATGGATTAAGACAGGTGCTGTTGACGATGCTGAGAAAGAACGTATAGAAGGAGGCTTTAAAACAATGTTGGATGCCTTTTTCGAGCGCAGGGCTGCTTTTTATGCCGACCTCGAAAAGATGATGAAGGACAAAGAGTCTAATTATCAGGAGTTTCTTGATGGGGCCGAAAAGCTCAAAGAGATTGAAAGTTATACTGTTCTTGTTGAGAAAATCAGAACGCTGAAAGAAGAATGGAAAGACTTGGGAAGAATCAAGGCTGAAGTTCGTACTGAGTTCTGGAATAAGTTTCAGGTCATCATTAAATCGGCTTTAGCGAAAGCAAAAAAAGAAGGAAAGGCCAAGGTTGGAAACAAGAAGGAAAACCTAGAAAGCCGCACCGAATTCTTAAAGGAACTGGTCGTATTGAATGAGAAAATAGCGCCAGTTGCTAATGTAAAAGAGCTGAGAGATAAATGGAAGCATTTGGGGCCTGTAAGTAGGTCTGAAATGGATAAACTTCAGGGAGAGTTTTTATTCTTGATCGACCAAATTGCCGAAAAGCAGTTCATCGAAAGCTTGATGTATAAGAAGCTAAAAGGCAAGCAAAACGAGGCTGATAAAGAAAGAGTTAGATTGAAAATTGCTTATGATTTACTTCATAGAGACAGGGCTGAGCTTTCCACTTTTCAAGAAAATTTGGAAAAGTTTAACACCAGTTCGGGCTTAGATAAGCTGATCGGTGGCAAGCTTGAGCTTCAAGAAAGGAAGGTAAAAGTAAAAGAGGAGATTTTACGACAGTTTAAAGCTGGCGCATAGCTTTAAAAGTCAGATAGTTGCCTTTTTAAAACAGCCTCTTTTTTAATATTAAAATAATTGGGTACATAGGTTTGATTTTTAAGGTTTAATTCATTCTTTTGCACGCCATTAAAAAAGATAAGAAATGTATTGGACACTTGAACTAGCTTCTTACTTGGAAGACGCCCCTTGGCCTGCGACTAAAGATGAGTTAATTGACTTTTCTATTAGATCGGGAGCCCCACTTGAGGTGGTTGAAAACCTCCAGGAATTAGAAGACGATGGTCAGCCTTATGAAAGTATCGAAGAGATATGGCCTGACTATCCCACAAAAGACGATTTCTTTTTTAACGAAGATGAATATTGAAAAGCAACCCCGGTAATTCGGGGTTTTTTTTGCTTCATACTTTTTTGCCTCTTGAAAAATTAAGTCGGCAATTTCCTTCTGGATCATTACCGCTAAGATTACGATTGATATTTCTTATATTTCTAGTCGGTCAGTAAAACCTTCATCGGTTTGACTGCGCTATTTTTTGAAATAAAAAGGAATTGAATGAATCTAAACCTAAAGTCTAAGGAACAACGAACCTATGACGCAATAGTCGTTGGCTCTGGTGTAAGTGGTGGCTGGGCTGCTAAAGAACTCAGTGAAAAAGGGCTCAAAACCGTGGTGATTGAACGCGGCCGTAAAATTGAGCACATCAAAGATTACCATACTGCCAACATGGACACTTGGGATCTTCCAGACCGTGGTAGAACCAACCCAGAAATAATTGAAAAAGACTATCCGAAGCAAGACAGAACAGGATACACTACTAATGTGGCCCATCGCCATTTCTTTGTAAAAGATTCTGAACACCCTTATCAGGAAGAAAATACACGCTTCGATTGGATGCGTGGTTACCACTTGGGTGGCCGTTCCCTTACTTGGGGGCGCCAAAGTTACAGACTCAGCGATATAGACTTTGAAGCCAATAGTAAAGATGGTTTTGGGGTGGATTGGCCTGTTCGGTACAAAGACATTAAGCCATGGTACGACTATGTGGAGCGTTACATTGGTGTAAGTGGTGAGAAACGCGGGTTTAAGCAATTGCCTGATGGAGAGTTTCTTCCCGCTATGGAAATGAACTGCGTTGAAAAGGATTTTCAGAAGGCAGTGGAGAGCAAATGGAATAACCGTTGGGTGACTGTGGGGCGAACAGCTCATCTTACTGAGGCGCTCAATGTTAACCAGCCAGACCACAAAAATCCTGGTGCTAGAACCCAATGTTTAATGCGAAACCGCTGTATGCGCGGTTGTCCTTATGGTGGGTATTTTTCCAGCCTCTCTTCCACCTTGCCAGCCGGTGTAGCTTCTGGAAACCTGACTGTCATTACAGATCAGATTGTCACGGAAGTTATTTACGATGATAAGACTGGGAAAGCGACTGGAGTAAGAGTGATTGACCAAAACACCAAAGAGCAGACGGAATTCTATGCAAAAGTAATTTTCCTATGCGCTTCGGCCATTGCTTCTGCTGCCATTTTAATGCAGTCTAAAAGTGAGCGTTTCCCAAATGGAATGGGTAACGATAGTGGTGAATTAGGACATAATATTATGGACCATCACCTTGGCGTTGGCGCAAGCGCGAGCGTAGAGGGTTATGAAGATAAATATTACAAAGGCAGAAGGCCGAATGGTCTGTACATTCCTCGATTTAGAAATTTAGGAGGAGGGTCCGATGTAAAAAACTTCGTTAGAGGTTATGGTTATCAGGGCAGTGCTTCTCGCCAAGGTTGGGGTAGAAATATTGCTGAAATGAATAATAAACGCGTTGGCGGAGCCATAAAAGATGCTTGGATGACACCTGGAGGCTGGACCATTGGTTTTATGGGTTTTGGTGAAACACTTCCGCAGCATAAAAACCATATGCGATTAGATTACGAAAACTTGGATGCTTGGGGAATGCCACAAGTAATTTTTGATGCAGGAAATTTTCATGAAAATGAATATGAAATGCGGAAAGATATGGCCGCTTCGGGGAAAGAAATGTTAGAAGCAGCAGGTTTTAAAAATGTAGGAAGTTATGACAATGGGCCAAATATGGGCTTGGGTATTCATGAAATGGGAACGGCCAGAATGGGGCACGATCCTAAAACTTCGGTACTCAATAAATGGAACCAAATTCACGCCTGTAAGAATGTATTTGTCACCGATGGCTCTTTTATGACCTCATCGGCATGTCATAATCCATCTTTGGGTTATATGGCCTTTACCGCCAGAGCCGCGAATTACGCTGTAGATCAAATTGAAAAAGGAAATTTATAAACCATGGAAAGAAGAGAAGCATTAAAAAACTTAGGATTCGGATCGATGGCTTTGTTTACCTCTACCGTATTTTTTGGCGCATTGCAGGGTTGTTCTTCTGCCACGGAAGAGGGCTGGAAGCCTGCTTACCTTACTTCAGAAGAAGTGAGTCAACTAGAGAGAATTTGCGAAGGAATTATGCCAAAAACGAGTACACCTGGGGCAATCGAAGCGGGCGTACCGAGTCATTTGGATTCCGCTTTAGCAAATATTTATAGAGACCGAGAGGCAGAGTATTTCAAAAGAGGACTCAATGTTTTCGTTGCCAATTTTAACGCGAATCAGGAGGTGAGTTTTGATAAAGCCACCACAGAGCAAATGACGGATGTAATTAGCGGCTACTTTGATAAGTATAAGGCGGATGCCGAGATCCTTAGAAATTACCGAGCCGAATTCAGGAAGGAAGGAGAGAAGGACGATGTTTTTGTTGAAACCTATTTTGTAACCAATGTGGTTGACTCCACCATATGGAGTTATTTTTCTTCAGAATTAGTAGGGAAAGAGGTGATGGCATACGATCCTATTCCTATGAAGTATGAGGGGTGTTTACCTTATGAGCCTGGGCAAAAAGCTTGGTCGAATGTTTAAGAATTTAATTTCGCTCCGAAAAGAGCGGAATTTTTTTTTGCTCAATTAAAGCTCAATTACTTCGTTTTGAATGGCCCATTTCACAAGTCCAACAGAGTTTTTGAGTTCTAGCTTAAGCATGATATTTCCTCGGTGACTTTCAACCGTGTGTGTGCTGATGGAAAGTTCGTCTGCAATTTCTGCAGTGGTTTTTTCTTGACAAATGAGTTGAATGATCTGAATTTCGCGCTTGGTCAGTAAGTCCTTTTTTGAAAAACTGCTCGATGACTTTTTATTATCTGCATCAAAGAAGGTAGACATCAGCATGGGGTCGAAGAAATTCCTCCCTTCCATCACTTCTGAAATGGCGTTCAGGATATTTACCTTGCTCGAATTCTTAAGAAGAAAGCCAAATGCTCCATTTTTGATCATGCGTTTGGCGAGCCTGGGGTTATCATGCATGCTCAAGGCAATCACTCGGATTTTTGGATAGTGTTTATGAAGGTATGCTGTGCATTCCAAGCCATCCATTTCAGGCATATTGATGTCCATCAATACTAAGTCAACAGCCCGAGATTCTACTTTGGCAATCACCTCTTTTCCGTTCGATGCTCCTCCTGTAAACTCAAGGTGATCAGTGGTGCTAATAATGGCTTCTAAGCCATCTATAATCACCTGATGATCGTCTGCCACTAAAACTTTAATCTTATCCATGCTGCAGTGGGATGTTTATTTTGAAGCTTACGCCATTTCCTTCTATACTATCAAATGTGAGCTTCCCCTTCAATATATCGATTCGCGAAGCGATGCTTTTGAGGCCCAATCCATTCTTAACTTTCGTTTTGTCAAAGCCAATTCCATTGTCTTTGTATTCAATTATATATTCTTCCTTCAGTTTTTTCATTTCAACTTGAATGCTAGAGGCTTGGGCATACTTTAGTGTGTTGTTCACTAATTCCTGAATTACCCGATAAATAAGCACCTCACTAGATTCCTCAAAATCGCCTTCTTCATAACTCAGTTTATCTTTAATTTCTATTTGAGAAGAAGCCGTTACATTGTCGAAAAGGTCGAGCATGGCTTCTTCTAAGCCCAATTTGCTTAAGCTGGCGGGTACCATGTTATGCGAAATTCTACGTACTTCTGAACAGGCATTATCAATTTGACCCAATGAAGTTTGAAAGCCATCTTTATCTTCCACCTTATCTTCAAAATTACTCAAGCGCATTTTCACACTGGTAAGCAGAACACCGATTCCGTCATGTAAATCTTTGGCTACACGCTTTCTTTCGTTTTCTTCACCCAAAATCATAGCCCTTAAGTTTTCTAACTTTTTGCGTTGAATGGCCCTTGAGAAAAGGAGGTAGCTAATGATTAAAAGCATAATTAAGCCAACCGCAATTCCGCCAAAAACTTTGGCCCTTTGGGTAGCCCCAACAGCCGTTTCTTCGGCCTCGTCAAGTTGTTTATCGGTTCTATAATCTTCAGTAATTTTGGCTACGGACTCTGTCCTTTGTTTGACTAAAAAACCCACCACGGTATCGTAACGAAGTTTTTGATAAGATAGGGCCTTTTGGTAATCCTCTAAACCTTCATAGGCTTGAGAAAGATAGGAGTAAACAGTCATGTATTTCTGCCAGTCTTTTGCAGAATAGAGTAGTTCTAGGTTTTTCTCGAGTAATGGAATGGCTTCAGAAAAGAGCTTTTCATCAATCATTATTTTTGACAGCTGATTGGTCGTATTAATTTGTGATGCCAGTTGATTCGTTTTATCGTAGATCAATTTCGCCTTTTGCAAAAAGTAAATGGCGCTGTCGCTATTGTCTAAAATCACATAGGCCGTACCCATCATGTAGTTTAGATTTGCAAGAAAGGTGGTGTCACTTTTCTGGTTTAGGAGTGATATACCTTTTCGGTAATTATTAACTGCTTCTCTACTTTTTCCAGTTCGATACAAGAAGTTTCCAAGTGAGTAATAAGATTTGTACATCTCAGACTTTAAGTCGTTTTCCTCTCTTATTTTCTTTGCCCGGTTAATGAAATCAAGGGATTGCTCATTTTCCCGAAGGGTGAGATATATGCCGCCTACATTATCCAAAATTTCGGCCTCAAGCGCCAAGTATTCTGGCTTGGATTCAAGTAGTCTTAATAGGTCTGTATACACACTAACGGCACTATCGTATTGACTGATGATGGTTAAAATCCTACCTTTTGTTTTGTCAAAACTGATTCTATCTTTTTCGGAAAGCGATGCTTTTTCAACCTGTCTTAAAAAATATAAGGCCGAATCTGAATTAGACAGTGTAAATATTTGAGCTAATTCAATCGCTGTGCTGGGTTTATTAAGCTCGGCATAGGCTTGCCTTAGGCTGTCTGCTTTTGACAATTGCCCAAAAGTAAAATAAGGTGTAATCAACAAAGTGACTACACCTATGAATATGGCTTTTAGAAACCTATACACTATGCTGTTGGTGGTGGAGGAATAGTTGTGTCGCATTCCGCAGTGAAGAACTCGGGCATAAGTGCAAAGCTAGAGTCGCTCGCCAATGGCAGTCTGTTATCTCTATTGGCCAAATTGTATTTGACTTTATCCGACTCGCTAATGTTCATTTTGAACTTGAGTGTTTTAAGTCCAAGCTTTACATTAAAATAATAGATGGACCGGATTACAGAATACCCAACATCTTCCTTGAAATCTGACTTAAATGTCAGGGTTGAATTTGAGGGCATTTCGTCAAAAACATGGCCATTTTCGTAGCCATCTTGGCTAAAAACATCTAGGTTTTTGAAGATGTAGAGAAAGTGCATTGGAACATATTCCTCACCGTCAATAATGGGTCTGTTAGGCGCGAAAATAATAAAGGGCATGTGGGTGATGACGTCTTTAGGGAGATCCCTGAACGTTTCCATTTCATAGCCCATTGGGATCTGTGGTGCTTTTTCATCTTTCATTTTGAATTGTTTTGATTGATAATGCACAGGATAACGACTCTAGCAAAAGATGTAATCTATACACACTGCCATACACTAGCTGAAATCATTCCTGACCCCAATATAAACTTCGTCTAGCTGAAAACCACTAGTTTTTTTTTCAGTCTAAAACCTTGAGAGAATCGGGTGGTAGTTTGATGTACTTTGAAATACTAAATCAGAGACTTATGCATCACCTAGAACTACGTCTGGATTTCACAGCGAGGGAATTCGAGATCATCAACCTTCTAGCTGAAGGGAATAACGCAAAAGAAATTGCTGATGAGTTATTTGTGTCGGTCGATACTGTGAGAACCCACAGGAAAAATATTTTGAGAAAATCAGAGGCACGAAACACGACTGATTTAGTAGTCAAGTGCATTCGAATAGGAATTATATAATGATAATGCCATGACCGAGTCACATTCAATTTTTGCCGATAAGAAAGCTGGGAGCCATGATGATATCAGGGAATTCCATAAACAACAACTTCCTTTTGGGAATATACTTAAAACAGTAAATGCCCATTTTGAACTGCTTTTATTAATTACCGTGCTTGTCTCGATCTTGGTGACATCTATTTTTTGAAGAAAACTATTCTTAGTAGTGTGAGAATAGGGAGCCGAGGTGTTTGACAGGACATCCTCAACCAGTCAACCAGAGGGCATCTTCTACCGAAGATGCCCTCAATTTTTTATAATTCCCTCAGCCAAATATTTCTGAACCTTACTGGGTTACCGTGGTCTTGCAGAATAATAGCACCGTCACTATGGGCTGGGTTTTTCGGAAAACCAATGTACTCGGTGGTTCCCAAAAGCTGCTGATGGTTTTGAATCACTACTCCATTGTGGATAACCGTAACATATCCATCTGCTACTTTAATACCATCCTTATTGAATTGAGGAGCTTTATAGATGATGTCGTAAACATTCCATTCGCCTGGTGCCGCAGTAGCATTGACTAGCGGAATGCTTTGCTTGTAAATGGAACCTGCTTGTCCATTTGAATAGGTTTTGCTTACATAGCTGTCTAAAATTTGCACCTCATAGCGCTCTTGTAAGAAAACGCCTGAGTTTCCTCGGCCTTGGCCTTCACCTACAATTTCCGTTGGAGCACTCCACTCAATGTGCAACTGAATATCACCAAATGCCTTTTTAGTCATGATGTCGCCAGTGCCTTTGGCAACTTCCATGTAACCGTTTTCTACTTTCCAGCCTGCAGGCTTGTCTTCGTTGCGAGATTTCCATGCATTAAGGTTTGTGCCGTCAAAAAGCACAACAGCATCGGAAGGAGCGCCTCCATTTTTTGAAGGATTCACTTTTTGAGGAACGGGTTCCCACACTTCTGTCGCTTTAGGATCGGTGATTTGCGCAGAAGCTGACATTTGTGCCAGTAGAAAGATGATCACTGCAAGGGCATGTGTTCCTATAAATGCTTTGGTAATCCATTTTTGAGAAAAAGCCAAAATAGGATAAGGAGTGTTGGTTTGGGTTCTTTTCATGTTAGTCTAGGCCTAATAGTTTTTTAAATTCTTCATTGTTAATTCCAGAATCCGCGAAGTCATCAAAGTTCTTTTCAGTGGCTTCAATAATGAATTGATCAATGTATTGAGCGCCTTCTCTTGCGCCTTGCTCAGGCGATTTAATACAGCATTCCCATTCCAATACGGCCCAGCCATCATAGCCATGTTGGGTTAGTTTTGAAAATATGCTTTGGAAATCTACTTGGCCATCGCCAATAGAACGGAATCGTCCTGGGCGTTCTCGCCAATCTTGATAACCGCCATATACTCCCGATTTCCCAGTTGGGTTAAACTCGGCATCTTTCACATGGAACATACCAATGAACTCATGGTAATGGTCGATGTAAGTCAGGTAATCCAATTGCTGAAGCACAAAATGGGAGGGATCGTAAAGCATTTTTACCCGGTTGTGTTTGCCTGTAGCCTCGTAAAACATTTCGAAGCTGATGCCATCGTGAAGGTCTTCGCCAGCGTGTACTTCATAGCAAAGATCGATTCCGTTTTCGTCAAAATGATTCAAGATGGGGAGCCATCGGTTGGCCAATTCTGAAAAGCCTTTTTCGATTAAGCCTGCGGGCCGTTGTGGCCAGTTATAGAAGTAAGGCCAAAGCAATGCACCAGAAAACGAAGCATGAACTTTTAAGCCCAAATTCTTAGAAGCGACAGCTGCTTTTTTTACTTGATCTATTGCCCAAAGATTTCGCTGTTTGGCATTCATTCCTTTTGGGGCAAAACCCTTAAAGAGTTCTTCATAAGCGGGGTGAACGGCCACTAATTGCCCTTGCAGGTGAGTAGAGAGTTCACTGACTTCTAAACCATGATTGGCCAAAGTACCTTTCAGTTCATCACAATAGGTTTTGCTTTCGGCTGCTTTGTCTAGGTCAATCAGTCGGGAATCCCAAGTAGGAATTTGAACGGCTTTATAGCCCAAATCACTTGCCCATTTCGCAATGCTATCTAAAGAATTGAAGAGAGCTTTATCGTCTGCAAATTGCGCCAAAAAAATGGCTGGTCCTTTAATTGTCTTCATGCTCATCCACTATTTCTGTCCAACTGTTTCCGTTTTGGGTAGATTCCAAAACCGCTTCAATAAATTTCATTCCTCTTACCCCATCATGAATGGTAGGGA
>CAXBPM010000024.1:0-16936 GCA_963977345.1 uncultured Roseivirga sp. | reverse complement strand
AATTCAATTTTAATATTCGGGTTATCCTTTAAAAGCTCCACGAGTTTATCCAGCTCTACTGCCGCATCTGGCCTAATTTCAGCCTTGTCTAAATCATAATAAATATTGTCAAGCACGATCGATTTATCAAGAATAATAGGATCCAGCGTTAAAGATGACTCAAACTTTTTGGTAGTAAATCGCTCCACCAAGTCTTCTTGTTTTATTTCTCCTCCAATCGTTGAAAAATCTTGCCTTTTTGCAAAGAAGTTCGTCTTTTCCCCCAGTAAAATGTACTCCTTTTCAGGATCGACTTTGAATTGAAAAACTCCACCACGGCCTGTTACTTGATCGTCCACAACTTCGTTATCTATACTCATCAGCTTTACACGAACATCGGTTAAAATGCTCTGCGTACTGTCTTCATTCAGCTGATATGTAACTCCAGTTAAAACGTACTCTATATTTTTTATATCTGATGAATTGTCAACGAAGGTATAAATGTCATCATCACCTTTTCCGCCTGGGCGATTAGAACTGAAAAAGCCTTCGAAAGGAAAATCAGAATAGACTAAACCAAAATCATCGTAAGATGAATTGATGGAAGGCCCCATGTTTTGAATTGTGATATTTCCTCCTTCGTTAATGGCTACAAAAACATCGAGCATACCAAAACCAGCATGGCCAGTTGAAGAAAAGTAAAGCTTGTTATCTGGCGAAACATACGGGAACATTTCATCTTCTGGGGTATTGATGGTTGGCCCCATGTTTTGAACATCGGCCCAACGACCTCTTTCATTCAATTTCGTTCTGTATATATCTGAGCCTCCCAAACCTCCAGGACGATCTGAAGCAAAGTAGATGGTTTGTCCATCACCACTAAAAGTAGGACTACTGTCCCAAGAATCTGGACTGTTGATAGGCATGATCTGCGGTGTAGTCCACTCTCCATTCCTTTTGGTGGAAATGAATAAGTCAATGTTGAAGCGCCCACGTTTATCGGCTGAATTCCCCTTTGCAAAAACCACCGAATTTCCATCGGGCGAAAAGGCAATAGAGCCTTCATTTATCTCTTCATCATTGAACAAGTCCGAAAGTTTTTCAATGGAAGAAGCATCCATATTTAGTCCGTTTGTTTGAACTTTGTATAAGTCGGTAAACGGAATTCCGTAACGCTCAAATTTCACCTGCTCTCTGCCTGTGGCAAAATAAAGCTCATTCTTAAAAAAATAAGGGCTGTATTCTGCATTTTCAGTATTAATCCCTTCTGCATTCTTGACATCAATATTTCTGACATTCAACCCAATGCTGTCCAGCTTATCGAGGTTCTTCAATTCCGTTTTGGCTCGATCTACAAAACTCTCCACCGTAGCGTATTGGAGATAACTCTGAAGTACGTTCTTCGCATCATTATAGCGTTCAGACGCCTTTAAAGCTTGCGCGTAATGCAACTCCATTTCGTCATCGGCAAAGCCGCCTTCTATGGCCTTCGCGTAATAATCGGTTGCTTCATAAATTCGGTTAGTTCTGCGGTAAGATTCCGCCACGTAATAATTAAATACTGGAGATTCAGGGTCGTCTTCCAGTTCCTTTTTATAATCTTCGATTGCTAGATTGTAATTAGCATTCTCATAACTCTTCTTCACCTTGGCCTCCTTAGGCTTTTCTATTTCCTCCTCCACTCCGTTGGTCAAATTGCCCACGTTGTTAGATTGTGTATTTGTAGGTCGGTTATCTTTAGTCGAAGTGCTCGGAGTATCTACCCCAAGAAAATTTTGGGAAGATTTGCAGCCCACCAAAAGGGCCAACATAAGAATACCAGTAATTTGAATCCTATTCCTCATCGGTTGTAAATTAGCGAAATAAGCTGAATGCTAATACTCTATACGCTTGCAGCCTGCTTAAAGTATCTGTTTAACCAAGTTTTACCCGCTTCAACGCACCAATTATTCTTGAGTTGGCCTTTCGTCTGAATAGTATTGTCGTAGAAAAGTGTTTGGGAAGAAATTCGGCCATTTTCAACTTCTGATTTGATTTGGCTTAAAGGCACCAACTCTACTTCATCGTTGATTAAAAAAGCAATGTTGGTACGCTGAAAAAAGTCTATTCCCAAGTCTGATGAAAGCTGTTGTACAAACCTTACCTGAGTATCGATAGAACAGCCGCTGGCCATGTTGAAAGATTCGTCTGTACTAATGATGAGGAAGTAATCATGCTTGATAATTCCCGAAGCCATTAAATCATTGCCATGGGCCGCCCACTGGTTTAAGAAATTGTCAAGTTGATCTAAACACTTCTCTTGATCCGAGGCAGTCAGTTTTCTATTGGCCTGATATACCCAGGTTCTAGAGTTTTCGCTAAGGCTATTGAAATCGGCTAGCATAAGTTTTTTTTGTTCAAATGTCGGGGACTTGTCTTTTTGAACCAACTATATCGGGTAATAATTCCAATTGAATTGTTAAGGGTGAGAGTTAAAGACTCTTTGACTACAAGAGTACTCATGGACACCAGAAAATTACCTCAAATGAAACGCATTAAACTTTACCTTTTAATTCTTCCAACCGTATGGCTATCTGGCTGCATCGGAACCGATATTGTAGAGGACATTATAGTTCCGGAAACGATATCCATTAACAATGCCATTGATAGTTTGAGGATTGGAGAAACCTACACATTCAGTGCTGATTATTTTAATGAACTGGGTGAACCGAGTCAGGCTACAGTTGAATGGTTAAGCTCAGATCCATCGGTCATTAGTATTGAGTCAACGGGTGCGGCAGAAGCCCTTTCTGAAGGAAACGTATACATTAAGGCCTTAAGGGGTGAAAATGTCGATTCCGTAAAGGTAAATGCTGGAAACACTACATCAGTATTGGCGAATAAAAGGGAGGGTACTTTCGTGGGTCGAAATAACTATTCTGTGTCAGGAGATTTTAGCCTTATGGAAATGAGTGGAAATCTTACATTAGTTTTTGCCGATAATTTCCGCGCTTCCAACGGCCCTGGTCTATATGTTTACTTATCCAATCAACCGACAAACATTTCAGGAGGTATTGAGCTTGGGAAATTGAAGAAAAACACTGGCGCTCAAACCTATTCTATCTCAGAAAATATACAGCTCAACACCTACAATTACGTGATAATATATTGCAAACCCTTTGGAGTGCCCTTTGGTACTGGCTCCTATAATTAACAGACATGAGAAAAATCTACTTATTTATTTTAATGATTTGCTTAGGCCTCAACTCTTACGCTGGGGGTGGTTGGCCACAACCCAAAGGCAAAGGCTATTTCAAATTAGGCTATTATGGTATTGTCTCCAGTAGCTACTATTCTCCCCATGGCGACATCCTGGACATAGCCACGGCTGGTATTCATATTGTCAGTTTTTATGGTGAATATGGATTGACTAAACGCTTAACGGCCATTGCTTATGTGCCTTTTTTTTCTAGAGCTACGCTAAACGAACAAAAGTCGGCTAACACAGGCAATGTAATTGCCGAGGGTGATGCTGTAAATTCATTTGGCGACACAGATTTAGGCTTTAAGTATGGAATTATTATGGATAAACCCATTGTGGTTAGTGCCTCAATTACCTTCGGCCTCCCGTTAGGAAATAGTATGGGTGGGAGAACTAAAGTTTTGCAAACAGGTGATGGTGAATTCAATCAGATACTTGGAATTGAAGCTAGTAGAGGGTTAAATAAAGGAAAATCTTGGATGTCCACCCTTGTTGCATTTAACAATCGTTCGGAAAGCTTTTCTGATGAATTGAGGGTTGGGCTTGAATTGGGAACCAAGCTAGGAGATAAATGGCTGGTCAACCTGAAAGTGCTCAGTGTAAATTCATTAAACAACGGAAGCGACCTTGAAGCACCCTCAAATGGAGTATTCTCAAATAATATTGAGTATTTAGCGATTACGCCTGAAGTAGCATATCAATGGAACAACAAATGGGGGGTGTCTAGCGCTGTGGGTTTGGCAGCATCAGGGAAAAGAGTATTAGCTAGCCCATCAGTATCTGTTGGCGTATTCTTTAATTTGTAAGAAGAGAAAAGATCAAAAAACGAAGCCTCTGGAAGAGAATTCTTCTAGAGGCTTCGTGACTTATAAGCCTTCGTTTTTGGCGATCAGTTCAGCCAGATCCATTACTACAACGCTCTCTTCTTTGTTCTTGCTTTTCACACCATCTCGCATCATTGTCATGCAAAACGGACAAGCCGAAGCAACAATGCTCGCACCTGTTTCAATGGCTTCCTCGGTTCTTTCAACATTCACCTCTTTGTTACCAGGCTCTGCATCTTTAAACATTTGCGCACCACCCGCACCACAGCAAAGGCCTTTCGTTTTGCAACGTTTCATTTCAATCAACTCAGCATCAAGAGCTGCTAGAACCTCACGAGGAGCCTCGTAAATATTGTTCGCCCTGCCCAAATAGCAAGAGTCGTGATAAGTGATCTTCTTTCCTTTGAACTCTCCACCGCCTTTCAAGCCAACTTTGCCTTCATTAATCAATTGCTGAAGGTAAGTAGAGTGGTGAATCACTTCGTAATTACCTCCTAGCTCTGGATATTCATTTTTAATGGTATTGAAACAATGCGGACAAGCCGTTACAATCTTCTTTACATTGTAAGTATCCAAAACCTGAATGTTGGAAACAGCCTGCATTTGAAACAAAAACTCGTTTCCAGCTCTTCTGGCAGGATCTCCAGTACAGGTTTCCTCTGGGCCTAAAACTGCAAAAGAGATCCCCACTTTGTTCAGTATTTTAACAAAGGCTTGGGTTACTTTTTTATATCTATCGTCAAAAGAACCAGCACATCCCACCCAAAACAGTATTTCAGGAGATTCGCCTTTGGCGGCCAAATCGGCCATAACGGGTACATTATTCAAATTATCACTCATGATTTCTTTCGCTCTTAAGATTTAGACTCCATTTCTTCCGCCCACTTAAACCTATCTGTTGGTGGGAATTTCCATGGTGCAAAATTGGTTTCCACGTTTTGGAACATGCTATTCCATGAAGCAGGCGAACCAGACTCTTCCATGGCCACATACCTTCTCATTTGTAAAATAATGGCCAGTGGGTCAATATTTACAGGGCAGGCCTCTACACAGGCATTACAGCTGGTACATGCATTAATCTCTTCTTTGGTAATGAAATCGCCCAATAGCGACTTACCATCTTCTAATCCTTTACCTCCTTTGGCCAAGCTAGCTCCTACTTCTTCAGCCCTATCACGCGTGTCCATCATGATTTTTCGAGGAGAAAGTTTCTTGCCAGTCATATTTGCTGGACAGTTATCGGTACATCGACCACATTCTGTACAAGAATAGGCATTCATGATATTCACCCAACTCAAATCGTTTACGTCCTTGGCACCAAACCTTGCAATCTCTGCTGGAGGCTCATTCGCGTTCTCGGTAGGCATGCCCAACATCATTTTCACTTCGTTGGTCACCTCAGCCATGTTCTCCATTTTCCCTTTAGGGTTTAGGTTGGAATACCATGTGTTTGGAAAAGCCAAAGCGATATGCAAATGCTTAGAATAAGTAACGTACACGGCAAAGCCTAAAATTCCAAGAATGTGGAACCACCAAGCAAAGCGCTCGATGAAGATCAATGTAGAGAGTTGCAGCCCCTCGAAAAGAGGTACTAGAAAGCCACTAAAGAAGAATGCTCCTGTTTGAGCATAATGTTCATCCTGACCTTGAATAAGTGTATCTGTTGCATTCATTGTAAGAATGGCAAACATCAAAACGATTTCAATCACCAAAATAAGGTTGGCGTCTAGGGTCGGCCATTTCTTCATTTCATTGCCTTGGAAGCGTTTTACCTTCACTACGTTTCTTCTAATGAGAAACATAACGCATGAAAACATTACCCCAACCGCTAGAAACTCGAAGACATTGATGAGCACGGTATAGAAGCCTCCCAGAAACGGAGCAAATATTCGGTGTGTTCCAGCGATTCCGTCAATTACAAACTCAAGTACCTCAAGATTGATGACCAAGAAGCCCACATAAATCAACATGTGTAAAAAAGCAGGCACAATGCGCTTGAACATTTTCTTCTGACCTAAAGCGACCAATAGCATTGTCTTCCATCTTTCGGGGCTAGCGGTTCTTCCAGAAGCTTTTCCTAGAAAAATATTTTTCCTGATTCGGCTAATGCGTTGATACAGAAAATATGCTGCTACAGCCACTACAAGCAAGAAAACGATTTGAGATATATACTGCATAGATTAAGGCTTCTAGGGTTAATAAGTATTCAGACCTGAAATTATTAAAAATGTTTTGTACGGGTGAACTTTTTGTATACTTTTGTGCCTCCAATTGAGGGTGCTGTAGCTCAGTTGGTAGAGCATCGGACTGAAAATCCGTGAGTCGGTGGTTCGAATCCACTCAGCACCACGTTGTAAAAGCCTTCCAGAAATGGGAGGCTTTATTTTTTGCTCTTCAGCCAAGAACTGGTTCATTTCACCGTGCATAAACAAATATATAAAATGAACTCAAAAATAGTATGCATGCATACTATTTTTTAAGCTTCATCAATTCTTTTTCAGTCATAAAGCGCCATTTACCACGTGGTAAGTCCTTTTTGGTTAACTCACCATACACTACTCGGTCCAGTTTTTCAACCTTATAACCTAGGTGTTCAAAAATTCTACGGACAATTCTGTTCTTCCCCATATGAATTTCGATTCCCAAAACGGTTGCGTCTGGGCTAGTCACTGCCAAGTCATCTACAGGCGCTAGGCCGTCTTCCAAGGTTACTCCTGCTTTGATTTTTTCAAAATCTTCTTCTTCAATCGGTTTGTCTAAGGTAACCTGATAGATTTTCTTCACTTTATGCGATGGGTGCGTCAGTTTTTTAGCCAAATCTCCATCATTGGTAAAGATCAACAAGCCAGTGGTGGCTCGATCTAATCTTCCTACCGGGAAAATCTGCTCCTCACAAGCGTTTTTAATCAAATCCATCACGGTTCTCCTACCTTCAGGATCACTTGTGGTACTGATAAAATCCTTTGGTTTATTGAGTACTAGGTAGACTAGTTTCTCTCTTTTTAAGACATTGCCTTCGTAAGAAACCTTATCGGTGGGCTTTACTTTGTAACCCATTTCGGTTACTACTTCTCCGTTCACTTTAATCTCCCCCGCCTCAATAAGCTTGTCGGCATCGCGTCTAGAACATACGCCTGAGTTAGAAATATAGCGATTAAGCCTTATTTCACTTGCGTTAGCCCTGCCCATTTGCACGAGTTCTCGATCGTAAGTAGGTGGAGTTTTTGGAGTGTTTTTAACCTTATTGAAAAAAGGTTTTTTTGGTTTGAATTTCTTTGCCATAATGATGCAGTATCTCTACTGGAATATAGACAAATGTACGAAAAGCTTATCTAGGAATCTCCTTCTGTTGGTTGGCCTATTTCGTTTTCTTCTGTAGCAAAGTCCTTTGGGGTGGGTAAATCTTTAAGACTGTTGATGCCAAAGTAGTCCATGAATTTTTCTGAAGTCCCGTAAAGTAGCGGTCTCCCCACGTTTTCAGACTTCCCCTTAATCTCCACCAATTCTTTTTCCAATAACTTCTGAACGGCATAATCGCAATTTACACCACGAATTTGCTCCATTTCAGATTTGGTCACTGGTTGCTTGTATGCAATAATTGAAAGGGTTTCTAAGGCTGAAGTGGAGAGCCTTTTCTTCGATTGTTGTTTGAGTAAAATTCCAATACTGGCTTGGTAAGCTGGCTTAGTAAGAAAATGATAGCCCCCTCCACTTTTGAATATAGTAAAGGGGTACTCATCGCCTAAATACTTCTCCTCGATTTTGTCAATAGCATCGAGGATGTCTTTCTCTGGTACATCCGCCTCAAACATTTCGTTCAGGCAGGATTTGAGTTCGGCTATTTTAATTGGTTTATCGGAACAAAAAATAAGGGCCTCAATATGGTTTCCTAGAAAATCCACTAATTCCTTTGCGCCAATTTCGCCTCAATAGAATGCATAGTATGAGGTACTGCATTGAGCCTTTCCTTAGAAATAAGTTTCCCTGTGTCTACGCAAACACCATAAGTACCGTTCTTAATTCGGATCAGGGCATTCTCTAAGTTGTTAATAAATTTCTGTTGTCTGGCAGCAAGCTGATTTAGGTTTTCTTTTTCCAATGTGTCAGCACCATCTTCCAACACCTTGGTAGAGTTGTTGGTTATGTCTGTCCCAGTATCTCCTCCTTTAGAAATACTTTTTTTCAATTCACTAAATTCACTTTTAGCCTTTTCAAGCTTGTCATTGATGAGCGCCTCAAATTCCTTTAATTCACTATCAGAATATCTTGTTCTTTCCCCTTGGCTCATAATTAGATTTGTTTAAGTGTACTGCTATAAAAATCGCACTAAAATAGCCGACCTACAAGAGAACGCAAAGGCTTTCAATTAATTTTTAAGTATAGAAAATACTAAAAACATGGTTTATTAATATAGAAATTAACAAAAGACTTCAAAAGTCTCTGAGCATGCCCCCTTACAATAAAAATATGTTGTTGCTGGCACTTTCCTATTCCGGCTAAAACATAAAAAAAGACCCGTTGGGTCTTTTTTTTCTTAGGTTGTCTAGTTGTTTCAGTACTGAATGTTGAGGGATTGCATTCTTTTCATAATTGAAAAGTTATCAATTTGCACCCTGTACTTCATCCTGAGGTATCGATTAATCACTTCGATCTTTCTACCCTTTTTCAGGTTAAAATCGATTGCATTATTAATTAAACAATTCATTGAGTTGGGTATTAGATGGTTCTGAAATAGTCTCACCGAATATAACTATTTTATTCACATATTTCTTCACGCTGGGGTGAAATTAGGGCCGTAATTTCATCATCCGCAATTAATTGTATTTGAACAGGGATAATATTCACCCAAAGTCAGAAACGAGTACCTATCGCTACAGTTTCCTTTCTGATCATTACCTTTCCTGTGGGCTCAATAATTTCAAAAAGAATTAAATAATATCCTAAGCGTGCTTTTTCACCCGAATTTGTGGTGCCGTCCCAGCGGAAAAAGCCTGAGGTGCCTACTAGTGAATTCTGCGAAACATTCTTAATCAGGTTTCCATTGGAATCATAAACCGAGACAGTAATGACATTGCCCCCACTGTTGAACTCATAGTTAATGGTTGTAAAACTAGCTCTTCCGGCCACATCTGGCGCAAAGGCCTTTGGCTCTATATTTAAAGTAGCTGCTCCCGTTGGCTGCCCTTGTGCTTGAGAGTTCTCATAACCAGGCGTAGCATAGCCAGATTGACTAGAAGCCGACTGCCAATTGTTGGCATCATTAGAAGGCCCAGAAAAACGAATTCGCTCAAGCGAAACCCCATCAACAGAACTCAAAAGGGATGAATGATAGTCTTCATCGTATTCCACTTCATCAATTACAACAGCATTACCATTCACAAAGCGGACCACGCCAGCATCGGAAGGTAAACTTGGTAAGGAACTCAACTTTAGGATTGTAGAAAGCTCCGTACTAGCATATTGGTTTTTTAAAATATCACCATCAGTAGTAATCGCTTTATAACTCGATGGAGCAATGATAATATCCTCAGTGGAAATAACTCTATCGTTTGAGTTACCTTCCATTCTCCAGTTTTTAAGGTTGATGTATTTGTTCGACTGATTATAGATTTCGACAAATCTCACTCCCCCCGTTTTAGGGTTGAAAAGAATTTCATTAATAACAATGTCCAAAGGTTCGGCTTGAACGGCAATTACTACAGTTCCTTGTCTGGCATTTGCTAAAATAAGATTACCACTGCAGTCAGTAATGTTTTCTACGGTAATTTGATAAGCAGTATTCGACACAAGAGCACTACTTAAGTTCAAAGTAGCGGACTTGGTATCAGAATCCACACTAATGTTTGATACAGAAATCCCTCCTGAAATAGATATGTTGTTTATGAGTAATGAAGATGTTGCAAGCTTCTCATTAAACAAAAGTTGAATCTGGTTGCTGTTTAATGCTACTGCTTTTACCAACTCTGGCCCAACCAAATCAGGATTAACTCCATTGACTGAATTTTGAGTTCCTGGGGTTCCCCCGATAGCAGCCTCAGAGGCTTTCCAGTTAGGCTGGTCTACACAAGCATAACTAAGGTCAATTAATTCTAGACTAAACCCTCCATTCGCTTTGGAAGTGGAGCGGTACCAAGCCGAAGAGTAATCCACGCTATGAATAATCTGGCCTCCTAATTTAAGTGAAACCTTATCACCACTGGTATTTAAGCTCGGCCAACTTGTAACGCCCAATACATTACCATAAGGTTCTAATTCTGCCTTATCGAAACTTGCCGTAAGAATTAAATATTCAGACGGATTCAGATCGAAACTGCTCAAGGTGGTTGTGCTTGAACCATCGGAAAGCGATAGTCCAGCCAATGAAATTATTTTAGACGAAGCGTTAAACACTTCAAGGTATTCCACCACAGGTAAACCTTGCGAAGGAGCAGGGTTGGCCATAATTTCAGTAAAAATAAGTTCTTGATAGCCTGGGCTCGCTCCTTTCACAAAAGTGAAACTATTAGAGGATAGTGCATTACCTGAGCAATCTGTAATGCCGCTTGTAGTAAGTGAAAGTTCATAACCCTTTGTAAACTCCTTACTCAAAGTCAATTGTATCACTCTACCAAAAGGATTAAGTACGCTTACGGAAACCACCGAAACACCATTTTGTAAAGTGAAGTTAGCAGGAACCAAAGTACCAATGTCCATGGCCTCATCAAAAGTCAACTTCAGTGCGGTTGTAGAAATCACTTCCAATTTTGTCATGGAAGGAGCCACAACATCTGCTGAAACATTAAACACCGAATTCTGACTTGCTGGTGTTCCACCATTCGGGGAAACAGAAGCCGCAAAATTGGTGTATTCAAAACAGGCCTTTTCAGGATTGATTAGCTCTACAGAAAAACCTCCACTCGTTTTTGTTGCATCATTATAAAAAGACTGATCGTAAGCAACTGAATCTATAACCGTCTTATTTCTTCCTAATAAGTAAACCGATTCACCTGTATTTGATAATGAAGGGAAGTTTCTAAGGCCAACAGCTTTTCCGTAATTCAAATATTGTGTGACCGCTCCCTGGGTTGTCACCGCCAAATATTCACCCGGAGCTAAAGTTTGTGCAGTGAACACTGCCGTATCTCTTTTGTCGGTAAGTAAGAAATCTCGCAATTCAATATTTTCATTTCCACGATTGTAAAGTTCTATAAATTCAGCGTTAGGTAAGTTGGAAGTGGTCTTTGTGTCAAAGTAAATTTCATTGATCACTAAATCTCTAAACGCTGGAGTGACAGGGGCGGAAAAGGTGAAATCGAAAGTAGCAGCGTTAATCGCCTTTCCCTGTTTGTCTTGAACCCTATCCACAGTAAGTTGATAGGCCAAGCCGTTAGTCAATGGTGCGCTAAATTTCAATATTACTTTCGAAGAAGAACCAGCGACCAAAGTAGCAGACGTTGGGTTTCCAACTCCGCTATTCAACGAATAGTGATTAATAGTTCTCGCAGTAGCTGCATTTAGCGGTTCGTTAAACACCACCTCAATTTCGTTTAGGTAAGTAGAATTGACTTCTAAAATCACAGGCGGAGTGAGGTCATAGCTCAGTTTGCTTCGTGAGCTATTTATCGTGAAGCCGAACAAATCTTTGATGTTCTGCACAGTAAGTTCATAATTGATTCCTTCCACAAAATTGGTGTTGAAAAGAAGGGTCACCACCTTAAAATCATCTGAGCTTCGAACCGCAGAAATGGGGTTTCCAATACCAGAATTCAGAACATAGTTTTGAGTGATTTCAGCAGTGGCTTCATCTAGTTCTTGATCGAAAGTAAGTACCAAACTGTTCTGACTAAGGATTTGAATGGATACAATATGAGTGCTGTAAGTAAAATCATAACTGATTACTTCAGAAACGTTTCCGTTAGCATCCAATAATTGTTGCACTACCAAACGGTATTTCAATCCTTCCTTTAAGGGAATTGTCAGGTTCAGTCTGATTAGTGAAGCATCGGTTGGGTCTTGAACCGCTGACTTCAAACCTAGGCCATTATCGAAACCATAATTCACAATATCTTCAGCAGAAGCCTTGTTCAGCGCTTTGGTAAACCGCATCTGAATCGTGGTGTCATTCAATACTGTAAACGTTCCGAAGGCCGGTTTTAAGCTTGAAAAAGTAGCTGTTAAATCAACTGGCAACCCGTTTTCAAACACATCTGAAATGTTAGAAATACGAAGTGTGTTTTGGGTATTATTCCCTAAAGTTGAAAAAGTAAGCTCAACAATGTTGGTATTCTTCTCTGTGCGCACGGCAGTTAATGGAGCTCCAATTCCGTTATCAACCGAATAATTATTGACGTTTTCAGCAACCTCTTCCACCACTTCTTCCGAAAATTCGACAAGTAAAGTTGTAGGACTAGCCAGAGTGATACCCACCAAACGAGGTGCTAGTCTATCATAAGTAAAGTCTTCGTTTCGTTGGGTTGAAATTGCATTGCCTGATAAATCTTGAATTCCAGTGATGGATAAACGATTCTTCACTTCTTGCTCAAATGCCTGTGCAAATTGTAGTACTACCGAGCGTTTGTCTCCCTGCCTAGTTACCAAAGCAGGATTACCAATGCCGTTATTTACCGTGTAATTGTTTACTGACTCAGCAGAAGTTTCATCCAGAATTTCATCGAAATAAACCCTTAGATTACGTTCGTCAACCACTACCACAGAGTCTATATCTGGATCATCAGTGTCATAGACAAAAGTAGTGTTGAGCAGCTGTAAATAACTGTTATTCGTAGCTTGAATTCCTTCAAAGCCGATATACTGATTCGAGTTTTCAGCAAAATTGGTATTGAACACTAAATGTACCAATCGAGGATTCGTGTTGTCTAGCGAGGCTGTAACGGGGTTACCAATACTGCCATCTACCCAATAATTGATCAACTGTTCTGCGGTTGTTTCATCGACATCCGCATCAAAATGCACATCAAGCAACTGTGCCGAAATGACAATCACAGTGTCTATTTGATCCACAAAATCAAAGTTCATCGAAGTGAGCGCAACCGTATTACCGAGCGTATCTGAAAGGTTCTGGTAAGTCAATTGATAAGTCGAAGCCGTAGACATTGAAGCTCCAAAAGTCAATCGAACACGGCTAGTATTACTTGCATCAATGACAGATTTCGTGGGGTTGCCTATTCCAAGATTGATGGAATAGTTACTTTCTGTTTCAGCCAAAGATTTATTCAGCTTCTCATCAAAAATCATATCGATGGTACTGGAATCTTTAAAGACCAATCGTTGTAAGACTGGTGCCAAGTTATCGAAGAGGAATTCTAAGTTATTCACTCCAATTCCATTTCCAGCGCAATCGGTAGCGCCAGTTAACGAAACTGTATAAATCGTTCCAGACACCATAGGGGCTGTTAAGGAAAGTACCACAGATTTATGTGTAGTCTGATTTACTGTTTCCGAAGCAATAGCTCCGCCATCGCTCAACGTATAAGTTGCTCCCGCAAGAGAGGCGTCATCCATAATTTCATCAAAAAACAAAGTCAATTGACTTGGCGAATCAATGCGAACTTCAGTCAAATTAGGTGCTATTACATCTGGGCTATTATCGTAAACTGAGTTTTGAGCTGATGGTGTAGCACCTTGGGCATTATTTGAAGCTTGCCAATTGTTGATGTCGCTACAAACTAGTTCTGGGTTAATCTGCTCGATAGACCAACCTCCATCTGCTTTGGCCGCATCTTTATACCAATCTGTATTGAAGGTGAGGCTGTCCACCAAATTACCCAAGTTATCCTTCAGTAATAGTTGTTCACCCCCATTAGAAAGTCCATTCCATGAAGTGACGCCTATTACATTTCCAAAAGGTTGAAAATCGATTACGTTTGAAGTAGAAGTTACAATGACATAAGCCTGCGGTTGTAAAACATAGCTTGAAAGTGTTCCTCCCGTTAAGTTAAAATTGGCCAAATCAATGGCTTTATTACCCGCATTATACAGTTCTATAAATTCATCTGATGTACCAGAAGGCAGCGTTTGCGGATCAGGCTGTGAAGCACCCGTTGGATCGGCAAAAATTTCGTTGATGACCAAGGTTCGATATGTAGTTTGCGTAGAGTTCGTCACTGAAGACTGTAAAGCAGAAGTAAGTGCATTTCCACTTTCATTGGCTACATTATTAATGGTCAGTTGGTAGGTATTGTTGGCTAGCTCAGTCGCAAAAGTGAGCACAACTTTGTTTGGTTCAGCTCCATTTCGGGCTGCTGAGGAAGGTGCGCTATAGCCAAAATCAAGACTGTAATTGCTTGCTGTATTGGCAGAAATAGCTTCTACATTCTGATTGAAAACTACTTCAACCTGAGTATTTGAAAGGGTAGAAATACTTGAAATCGCCAACGGTAAGTAAGTAAAACTAGATGTTAGGTTTGCAGCCGTGGCCAAAGTAGAGGCATCCTTCACATCGTTGACCGTTAAGCCAAAGTTGTTTTCTGTGAGATCGGCACCAAGCGTGAGTACTACTTTATTAAGTTCTGTTGCACTTCTTGCCGCCAAAGTTGGGCTGCCAATTCCATTATCAATTACATAATTTGAACCCGTTTCAGCAGTGGTTTGATCGAGATTCAAATTGAAACTTACTTCAATTGAATTCTTAGAAAGTACCTCAACCGAGGTAATAGAAAGTGGTTCAACATAACTAAAGGCGGACGTCAAATTAACTGCTGGTGTGGTGCTTGCCGCATCTTCAACATTATTCACAGTGAGTTGATAATTGGCATTTGGCATCACTGAAGTGGTAAGCGTCACCTGATTCGTGGCGGTTCGCGAAGCAGAAACTACGGTTATTCCATTGTCCAAACCATAATTCGTCTTGTCTTCAGCTGTGGCTTGCGTTACTTCTTGGTTAAAGTTAACCACTACGGAAGTTGAAGTAGGAGCACTTATTGAACTAATAGCCAATGGTAAAACTTGCTCTACAACACTCACATCATCCATTACAAATTCGGCAGCAGAACCTGAGCCATCCCCCCTTCCGACAGTAAGTTTTATCACCACATTATTCTGCCCAGTCGCTTGGCTGGGTAGCGTGTACTCGTATTTAGTATAGCTAGTGACATTGTCATTAGGGAAAGTAGTTTCATCCCCTATGGATACATTATCTAAAAAGTTAGCACCTCCATCAATTGACGTTGAGAAACTAACCAAAACGGGTCTGGTTGAAGTTCCTCCTCCATTTTGTTTGGAATAGGCATAAAAAGATAAAAGCGGATTATTGATTCCAGTGAAGTCTAAAGCGATTAAAACCTCGCCTGAAAAAGTAGCAGTAGGGATAATTTTGAGTGATGCCGTGCCTGTCCTCCCATCCGTTCCCTGAAATATTCTAGAACTATTCTGGACTTCATTGCCTGTCCAGTTTGGAATAAAGGCCACTTGATTGCCAGTAGTAAAAGCCTGTTCGAAACTTTCACTAGAAGGAAAGGTGTTAATCTGACTTAACGCTATATTTGCGCTAAGCAGAACAAGAGCTGCTATGGCTATTGATATACTTAACCTCATTTGAGATTCACAAGTGTTTAGATTCTAGCCTGTTAAAGTACGAAAAAATATGTTCGCATTTCTCATAGCCATCTGATTATGAGTGTAAAAAAATGAAATAAAAAATGAGAATAGCAGTAGTTGGAGCCACCGGACTTGTAGGTGGAGAGATTTTAGAGGTTTTAGCGGAAAGAAATTTCAAATTTGATGAGTTACTTCTTGTCGCTTCAGAGCGATCAGTGGGTAAGAAAATGGCCTTTCAAGGCAAGGAATACGAAGTAATTGGCTTGGCCAAGGCGGTTGAATTAAAACCTGACTACGCTATATTTTCAGCTGGCGGAAGCACTTCATTAGAGTGGGCGCCAAAGTTTGCTGCTGCCGGTTCTACCGTTATCGACAATTCTTCGGCATGGCGAATGAGCCCAGATCACAAACTGATTGTACCAGAAATTAACGCATCTAGTCTTACTGCTGAAGATAAAATTATTGCCAACCCAAACTGTTCTACCATCCAAATGGTGGTGGCTTTGGGGCCACTGCACAGCAAGTATAAGATTAAAAGAATCGTGGTTTCTACTTACCAATCGGTGACGGGTTCTGGAAAAGCTGCGGTTGATCAAATGATGAACGAGCGCAACGGAATTGAGGGAGACATGGCTTATCCGCATAAAATAGATATGAATGCATTACCTCATATCGATGTGTTTTTGGACAACGGCTACACCAAGGAAGAAATGAAAATGGTCAACGAAACCAAGAAAATATTTGGTGACGAGTCCATTCGCATTACTTCAACTACAGTAAGAATTCCAACTGTTGGAGGACATTCTGAGGCGGTAAATGTAGAGTTCGAAAATGATTTCAACCTAGAAGAATTGAGGGGTATTTTGGAGAATGCAGAAGGTATAATTGTGCAGGATGACCCAAAGAACAACCTTTACCCAATGCCTTTGACGGCACATAAAAAAGATGCCGTTTTTGTGGGGCGTTTAAGAAGAGATGAAAGCCAGCCCAACACATTAAATATGTGGATTGTTGCCGATAACCTAAGAAAAGGAGCGGCTACCAATGCGGTTCAAATTGCGGAATACTTATCTAAAAACAGCTGATTTTTGATTGAGGCACTGTTAACACCTGAGGTTCAAAAATTTATTCGGGATCATGAAAACGATGATCCCGCTACTTTGATGCTTCGGGCAAAACAGTATTCAGATATTCCATTAAAAGAGGCGGTTGAACAGATTCAATCCAGAAAAAAAGCGAAAGCCAAATTGCCCACTTGGTATGCGGCAGCAGACTTAGTCTACCCACCACCACTATCACTAGAGCAATCGTCTTCGTCCATTACCGCTGAATACAAAGCTTCGTTGTTCTCGGGTGA
>CAXBPM010000023.1:0-16986 GCA_963977345.1 uncultured Roseivirga sp. | reverse complement strand
AAACTCTTTTAGCTTTTCTTAACACCAACCGTTTCGAATCGGGATGCAAAGGTAACTGAAGCGTTTCTATAAACAAGCAATAAATTCAATATTTATTTCCTGAATCTTTAAGAGGCTAACCCCTTGAAAATCGAGCCCTGTTGCTTTTAATCGATAATTTCAAATTTAATAAAACTCTTGTAGCCCTATCTTCTAATTGATCCATCGCTGAATCGGGACGCAAAGGTAATTGAAGTTTTTCCTCCTGCAAGATTTAATTTGAAATTAATTCCTGAGTATCTTAAACTTCCCTTTTTGCCTTTCAAATTAACCCCCGTTCCTTTTAAACGGGATGCAAATGTAATACCCTTATCCCCCAGTTTCCTAACTCTACTTTACTATTTTTTCAAGTATTTTATAACTCACTTATCCTCAATTAGAAACAACTCGACCACGCTTCCACAATGGTACACTACTACACGCCTCTCCATACATTATTGACTTTACTACTGGCTGAAGTAAACTTGTTAACTCTACAAAAGCGGACTCAGGGAGGGGGAGATCTCCACAGCCTTTGACTACTACGGGACGGTTTTCAAGTTCTTTTAAGTCAATTTGAGCGAGAGCTTCTTTGAAAAGAGCATACTCAAGTACATCAAGTCCTCCAAATACAACCTTGTTCGCATAAGGCTGAAGTCTTGTAGTTAATAGCATATAGGCCCAAGTAGGTACAATTGCATCTTCGGAACAAAACAAAGCGATGTTCTTGCCTTCATATAGAGACCAGTCGTGATCTTTAACGAAAGCTCTAAAATCCATCTCCTTTAAAATCAGGCCTTGATAAAGGTGTTGAGCAATATCATACCTCACTTTCTCCCCATTATGATAGTAATCTTCAAGGTCGATGGTGACTATTGCACTATTCGCAACGCGGTTTATTATTTCCTTTTCTTCCATTATAAAACCTTTTTAGGTTTGGTCGCTACAAAGTCTTTCAAGTAGAATGGCTCGAAGTAAGCCACATCTTCAAAATCACCTCTGAGAAATGCTTGGTTTGCTAACAGCCCCACGCTCCATGCAGAAGGAGTTATGTTATCAATAAAAACCGCATTCGCCACTCCTGTTTTCAACGCCATGAATTTATCAGCGCCATTTCCGAAGAACAACACTTGTTTTTGATTCAACGTTTCATCAAAAGAGTTTTCTTCTAATATTTTAGCAGAAGTCTTCTCCAGCTCATTGAGTTCTCCATCATACAAAGCCGTGTATACCTCCATTCTCCTAGCGTCAATCATTGGGCAAAGTAAGGCTTGGCTGTGGTTTTGACGATTCACTTCATTGGCCATGGCCAGCAATGTATTGACTGCGATGAGTGGTTTATCTAAAGCATAACATAGTCCTTTGGCTGTTGAAACTCCAATTCTTAATCCGGTATACGAGCCTGGGCCTTTGGACACCGCTATTGCGTCCAACTCCGCCATTTCCATTCCGACTTGTTTCATGATTTGCTCAATGACCACTGTTAACAAAGTGGAATGGGACTTTTCGATAAACAATTTCTGACTGGCTAATGTGTTTCCATCAGTAGTTAATGCTACTGAACACACAGTTGTGGACGTTTCTATGCTTAATATTTTCGGCACGGATTCTTAAATAAAGTGACTATAAAGTGCTTTTCAAGAGAGTAGTTGAATCAACTTATCGATAATTACTACTCCTAAAAACGACACAAAGATATAACTGATGGTTCGATTGGAAAGCTTTCTGGCAATTCTTACTCCATAGGGAGAACCGATTACCACACCCAAAGACAGAACAAGCACCAAAGGCCAAACCACATAACCTATATTTTGCCCTTCAATATCTGTGGTTGGTTGAGCCATTAGATTTGAGATGGTCATTACCATAGAGGTGATAAATATTACACCAAGAGAAATGGACTTGGCTTTTCTCATATTTTGCTTAAAGCGTAAATTGAGAATAGGAATCATCACAACTCCTCCACCAAGCCCAGAAAGTGCGGATATACTTCCTGCCAAAGCTCCAACCACCCCAAGCTGCCTTTTTGTAGTTTGCTTCTCTTTACTCTCTATATCAGAAGTACGGTTACTCTTAAGTGTTCGGAAAACGATAAATGACATGAGTAAAATAATGACCACATTGAATTTATCGCGCTGATACCAATCTGTTTGAACAACGAATTGTAAAACCAAAAGAGAGACAATTGTTCCAAAGAGCCCAACGATTAAAACCTCTTTCCAGAAAAATTCCTTTTTCATGATTAGGGCCACGTTTCCCGATAACGCTGCGAACATAGTTCCCACTAAAGAATTGGCGATAGTAAATTGAACAATTTCAGTGTCTGGGTAGCCCATGTTGATTAAGACATAGGGCAATATGAGAATGTATATTACCCCTCCACCTACCCCTATGAGGCCAGCCAAAAAACCACCTAGCAACCCCATTATAAAAAGGAGTATAAATTCAATCATCCTTTATTTTGATTTAGGAAAGCACTTAAGTGTTTTGAAGTTTGGGTGTTAGGGTTACTTACCTTTTAATGCGTTATCATACATCGCCTTGTTCGCTAGTACTTCTAAAGCTTTGCGCAGGTCTTGATCGTTTTCAAATGAAGATTGAAGTCGACCTTCTTCCAAGTAGGTTCTCATCACAAACTCTTCTTTTAGCAATTGCTTGATCTCCGTTTTTGCCAGCTCAATATCATTTGCTCTACTATGGGCAAGTTTAGCTTCCAAGGCTGAAAGCTCAGTACTTATGTTTTTGAGTCCTCCTGTTTCTTCAGCCACTTCTTTCAGCTTACGGAGCTGAATTTCCAAAGGACTAGAATAGTCAAACGTTTGACTAACGGCCCAGCTCTTAAAATCATTGAAGATTTGATCTGTTACTTTAAAATCCTTGATGTTAGAAATCGAATCAATTTTGGCAGCATACTCATTCCCAAACTTTAGCAAAAGGCTTTCGGAAAGTATACCTAATGTAACTGGAGCGTAATTCTTTTTCTGCACTAAGAAGTCGGGATCAATCCCTCCGCCATCGTACATGGGTCTTCCGTTTCTGGTTCGGAAAAGGGTTTTTAAAGAATCAGCCACCTTGCCCACACTACCATCTTCGTTCCGATGCGTATAATCAAGCGCTTGAATACACCTACCACTTGGGGTGTAATACTTAGCAATGGTTACTTTCATTTGAGAGTTATATGAAAGTGGGAGTGTTTGCTGAACGAGGCCTTTACCATAAGATTTTTGACCAATAACCACTCCCCTATCGTAATCTTGCATTACTCCAGCAACAATTTCAGAGGCTGAAGCACTCATACTTGAGGTTAAAACTACCAATGGAATTTCTTCATCCGTTGATGTATTTAGTGTTTTATAGGTAGCGTTGGTTTCTTCGAGTTTTCCTTTTGTAGTCACTATCAATTCTCCTTTAGGAACAAATATGTTGGAAACATTCACTGCCTCACTGAGTAAACCTCCTGGGTTTCCTCGCAAGTCTAAGATGATTTTGGTAGCACCTTGTTTTTTCAATTCCCTTAAAGCAGACTTCACTTCTTTAGATGCATCTGGCGTAAAACCGGTTTGTTTTATTAGGCCAACGTCACTACTCACCATTCCAAAATAAGGAACATTGGGCAGATCAATCTTCTCAAGCGCTACTGTGAAACTCAGTTTGCCTACATTTTCACGAAGCACTTCAATAGCCACTTTCTTCGAAGCCTGTCCTTTGATGTATTCACTGGCTCGATCGAACTGACCTTTCACATCCAAACCGTCAATCGTTATAATTTCATCTCCACGTTTCAGGCCTGCTTTATCAGCAGAAAAGCCTTTATCCGGCATAACGATCATCACTTTCCCATCCAACAAAGCTACTTGTGCTCCTATGCCACCATATTCTCCAGTGTTTTCGGTACGCACGTCTTCAATTTCGTCTTCAGAATAGTAATTCGTATAGGGATCTAACTTGGACAACATGCCGTCAATTCCGTTTCTCATGAAAGTATTCGGATTGATGTCATCTACATATTTGGCGTTCACCTCCTTAAACATGGTGGCGAAAATATCGAGGTTTTTAAGAATCTCGAAATACTTATCATTCTGAGGTGCTGTAAACGACCACAGACCGAAAACCATGACTACTGAGAGTGCCAGATATCGTTTCTTAAACTTGACCTTTGCCATACATTGTTTGTTGATTTGCATTACAACGGAGGAATGCGGCTCTTGTTTTTACTAATTATTCATTCGGCTGAATGCCTCAATATATGGCTTAGTGACTAGAAAGCATAAAAAAACCCAAGCGAATGGCTAAGGTTTTATGTGGGTATAATTCTTGATCGATTAAGCGTGAAGTGCTTTGCTTGCTTTATCTACGCCATTTTTCGTTTTTTCTGCAGCTGTTTCAAGAGAAGTGTTATATTTCCCTTTTGCTGTTTCCATAGTTTCGCTGTACTTCTCTTTGGCTTGATCCATTTTTTCAGATATAGCTTCATTTGCTGTAGAGACTAATTCCTTAGTTCCTTTTGCTATTTTCCTACGAGTTTTCTTTCCGCTATCTGGCGCCATTAAAACACCTGTGATAAGTCCTGCTGCTGCTCCGGCTACTACTCCTGTGATTATTTTTGCTGTATTGTTCATGTTCTAAAAATTTAAAGTTAAGTGTAATTGATTTCACTTAACTATATAGAGAATAGCGTACCAAGACTAGAAAAGCACATTAATGCACTCCAAACGCCATTTTTCACTGATAGGGAAGAATTAAGTGTGTATATACCTCTACACTACTGGGGAGTTTATCGAACTAAATGTCGATTTTAGTCAACTGAGAGATCAATTTCTTCATTCTGAAATCGATCATTTTGGAATCATGGATTTCCTTGCCAGTATAGACGAGGCCTATGAGTAAAGCAGGAGTTGACTGATCTTCGGTGTGTAAAAGGAGATGTTTGTTCAAACGATAGGCTTCCTTTACTCTGCGTTTAATCAGGTTTCTGTCAACAGCACTCTTAAATCTCCGCTTAGCTACAGAGACTAGAAACTGATCAACAGGTTTTTCGGGGGAATAAGGCAAGTACATTACCTTAAAGGGGTACAAATAAAAAGAGGAGCCTTTTTCAAAAAGCTCCTGAATTAGTTTTTTGCTATGCAATCTTTCCTCTTTCGGGAAGTTGTATGTCAATTGGGTAGTTTCTATGACTTGGAGGTTCTAAATGTACAAAACCTCAACCTAGGAGAAGATTACTTCTTGCCCTTTTTCTCGTCAGAAACAGTCAGCTTATGTCTGCCTTTAGCTCTTCTACTTGCTAAAACGCGTCTACCATTAGCCGATTCCATTCTTGCTCTGAAGCCGTGCTTGTTCTTTCTTTTTCTCTGCGAAGGTTGGAATGTTCTTTTCATTATATTTTAAATTCTTTTGATCTGTTCCAAAAAGGAATGCAAAGATAGGTAGCTTTTTTTGATTTGCCAACGTCAGTTTTAAATTGTTTGACATTAACGCTAATTCGCTTCACAGGGGGCAAAAGTAGTGATTCCTTTGTTATTCACACAGCTTTGACAAAGTAAATCTACGTTCAAATAGATATTATATATAGGTGCTCTATCTTTCGGACATGCAATATTCAATCTCCTACACCAACCCTAATCGGCATATCATTGACATCACACTCAGTCTGAGTGACGTTAATAGCGAAGAACTGAATCTTTTCTTACCCTCATGGCGACCTGGGCGCTATACGATTCAAAACTTCGCGAAGCATATTCTTAACCTGAAAGCTTATGATGAAAATGGTGTTGAATTAAGATGTGAGAAAGTAACAAAAGACCAATGGTGTGTTGCAGCAGGTTCTTCTAAAACGATTGAAGTGAAATACAGTTACTATGCATTTCAGATGGATGCTGGTAATTCATGGCTTGACGATGAGCAACTTTACCTGAACTTTATCAATTGCTTGATTTATGCTGAAGACCGATTGAATGAAAAATGCGAAGTAGAAATACAAGTATCTTCAGATTACCAATTTGCTACGGGTTTGACTCAAACAGGGGTTCATAAATTTGAGACAGACAGTTTCTATCATTTAGTGGATAGTCCACTGGTGGCAGCCAAAAAAATTAGAAAAATTGAATACAAGGTTTCTACAACTACATTCTATTTATGGATTATTGGAGAATTGCCAAGAACCGATGGTGAAGTGATTCGAGACTTCCGCAAGTTCACCGAGCTTCAAATTGAAGTAATGGGAGGATTTCCGTCACCAGATTACCATTTCATTTATCAGTGTTTGCCATATAAGCACTACCACGGAGTTGAGCACTGGAATTCTACTTTAATTACGATTGGTCCTGCAGAAGAATTAAAAGAACGCCCTCTCTATAAAGAGTTTCTAGGCGTAAGCAGCCATGAGCTTTTCCATACATGGAATGTGATTAGGCTTCGACCTAAAGAAATGACGCCTTACAATTTTCAACATGAGAATTACCATGAAACGGGCTTTGTCACCGAAGGCGTGACTACCTACTATGGTGACCTATTTTTAAAACGAAGTGGCGTTTTCAGTCTCGAAGAATACCTCGGAGAACTGAACAAACTACTGGAGCGGCATTACCTCAATGAAGGTAGAAATAACATGTCCGTAGCAAGGTCATCGTTCGACTTATGGCTAGACGGCTATGAGAAAGGCGTGCCCGGAAGAAAAGTGTCTATATATAATGAAGGCACTTTATTAGCTTTGATTCTAGACTTGAAGATTCGATTCCATTCTGGACACCAAAGGAGTTTGGATGATGTAATGCGTTTGATGTGGCAAAGGTTTGGGAAAAATCAAGCTGGATACACTTACCAAGATTACCAAAACGTGTGTGAGGAAGTTTACGGAGCCTCTCTTCAGGATTACTTTGAGAATTACGTTTCTGGCACCTCTCCTCTTGAAAATGAATTGAAGGAATTGTTTCCTCAGTTTGGATTAATTTTCAATGTAAAACCTTCTGAAAAGCTTGAGGAGAAAATCTACGGATTGAAACTCATAGAACAAGAGGGTCGATATTTCATCGATGCCATTGCGGTAAATTCTCCAGCAGAGAAGGTACTGAGTTTGAAAGATGAAGTTTTGAATTACAGTCCCGATCTATTCAAAAGTGAAAACGATATAGGGATTGAAGTCAACCGCTTTGGAAGAAAACTGAAGGCTGAACTTAGCCCCAATGGCGGAGAATATTTTTCCATTTACCAAGTAAAGGAAATCAAAGGTAATAGCGAACTAACGCGATGGCTGGGGGAATAAGCACAGCACACCGTTGGTAAAGGATTGATTGTTATGCGGCTAGGTTGATCCTACCTTTCATTCTTATGAAAAAAGCTTACCCAATATTACTCTTTAGTTTATTCATTGTTGCGCTTGGAGCTTGCTCCAAAACGGAGACAGCCTCTAAACCTGAAACCACATACTCTGGTGGAAAGCTCTTCATTATAGGTGGCGGCTCTCGACCTGCCTCACTAATTAATAGCATGATTGACGAATCGGGGCTTCGCGAAGGTGGTTATGCTTTGGTTTTGCCCATGGCTACCACATTGCCCGATCGCGCAATTGAATCAGGGAAAAAGCAATTTACGGACAATGGAATTTCGGCCGTAGGCGCCATAAACTTTATTGAAGGAGAATCGCCTACCAAAGCCCAATTAGATTCCGTTCGGAACGCAAAACTGATCTACATCCCTGGAGGAAGTCAAAACCGTTTTATGGGTGTAGTAGCAGGTACCGAAATAGAAAAAGCCATTTGGGAAAGCTATAACAAGGGAAACATGATCGCTGGTACTAGTGCAGGTGCGGCTGTGATGAGCGAAAAAATGATCACAGGCACGCAGCTTCTGCGCCCTGACGATAGCGGATTCAAAGTAATAGAGCAAGGAAATACTGATTTGGCTGATGGGCTCGGCTTTATTAAAAACGCTATTATAGATCAGCACTTTGTCGTGCGCAGCCGTTTTAATCGTTTACTCAGCCTGACTATGGAAAATCCGAACCTTAAATGTATTGGTATTGATGAATCCACAGCCATTGTGGTTTCGGGAGACAAAGTAAAAGTAGTTGGCTTATCTCAAGTATTGGTTTTTGATGCACAAGGCAAAGCCCCAAACTTACAAGGCGTAAAGCTGGGCGCAAAGGATATCAATTTGAGTATCTATTTAGACGGAGACGAGTTTAGCCTGAACTAGTTTTCTTAGGCTCAAACTCTCTTTTTAGCCACTTTGTAAAGCAGACCAAAAATCTATTGCTAGTTTTGGGTATGAGTGCCGACTATTACAAAACCATTTCGAAAACTTCAGAAGCGCTTTATAAGGAAAAAGGCAGCAAGTTCTTGGCTTTTGCTTTCCCTGTTCGGAACGAAGAGGAAGTGAAGGAGAACTTAGAAGCCCTCCGCAAACAGTATTACGATGCGCGCCACCATTGCTATGCCTATATATATGGCGTAAATGGAGAACACTACCGTGCCAATGACGATGGCGAACCCAACCATTCGGCTGGAGACCCAATTCTAGGACAAATAAGATCGAAGGAACTTACCAATACATTGGTGGTGGTAGTTCGCTATTTTGGCGGCACCAAATTGGGAGTTGGTGGCTTGATCAGCGCTTATAAAATTGCTACTGCCGAAGCGCTCGATCTAAACGAAATCATCGAGAAACCCATTACCCAAAGCTTCACCCTTGATTTTCCTTATGAAGAAATGAACGAGGTGCAACGCTTGGTAAAAGAGTTGGATTTAGAAATTACTAACCAGACCTTTGAAATTGCCTGTACTATGAAAGTAGACGTACTTTTAAGTAAGGTCGAACTTTTCGAAAGTAAGATCAAATTGCTTCAAGATCTGAGTCATGACATTAAACTGACCTCAAACGATTAGAAACCTCTTCTTTCGATACCGCTTACAGCTTTTCGCTAAGCACATTAAAGTCAATCTCTTATATTAAGTTTTAAGTTCGTTTTAAGCCTATTTTTTCATTCGCTTAACTCAGAACGCAACAACCTTAGACTTTAAAATTTAGCGAATGGCATCCTTCTTCAATCGATTACGGTCAGTAAATCAATTACCAAAAGGCTCAAACTTATCTCAAACCCAACTCTTTATTAGAGGCGCTTTTTACGGACTACTCCTGCTCTCATTGTCTTTCATGATTATTGGAGGCCTGTTTTTCAGAAATGGAATTTCGCCTTACTTGCAAATTCCAGTCTATATCATTGCTGGTATTTTAGGGTTCTACCTTTTCCGATGGGTGGGTTCAGCTTTACACTTAGTCGTGAAAGGAATTCCGACCATTGCCGTTTCTTTGATTTTAGCTACCCTACTTACTTTTCACTTGGCCGATTACATGCGTTTTAGCTGGCCTGGAGCCTTGGTGCAAAATTCATTGATCATTGCCATTTTCGCCATGGTGCTTTTGGCGGGTTCGTTAATGAACCTCATTCGAGGCACTAGAAATAAAGGACTTTATAGCCTATTCGTCATAATTGCACTGGCGATCATTGCTTATCCTGTCTATTTATTGATGGACGAAGGATCGAACCCTCACCCAATAGACTTTGAGCAAACTAATGCTCCGTTACTTTCAGAAATGGGAATTACTAACCCTGGAGAAAAGGGGGATTTCGATTTCGATTATTTCACTTACGGAAATGGAACCGATGAGCGTAGGCCAGAATATGCGGAAGAGGTAAAATATAAAACCGAAACGGTTGATGCTTCGCTCATTATTCCAGAGTGGACAGGCAAGAAAGCAAAATGGAGAGAGCGTTATTGGGGTTTTGGAATGAAGGAATTCCCTATCAATGGGCGTACCTGGATGCCAAAAAAGGAAGGCAAGTTGCCTCTAGTTCTAATCGTTCATGGAAACCATGGCATGGAACATTACTCCGATCCCGGTTATGCTTACTTGGGTGAACTATTGGCGAGTAAAGGTTTTATTACGGTTTCGGTAGATGAGAATTTCATCAACGGCACCTGGTCGGGTGATTTTGGAGGAAAAGAAATGCCAGCCAGGGCATGGTTGCTATTGAAGCACTTGAGCCAGTGGAGAGAATGGAACAGTGATGAGTCATCTGATTTTTTCGAAAAAATCGACATGGACAACATCGTACTCATGGGCCATTCACGCGGTGGAGAAGCCGTTTCGATTGCTGCGGCTTACAACAAACTGAGTCATTTTCCAGATAACGCTTTGGTTGAATTTGATTTCAATTTTGGCATTCAAGGCATTGTTGCCATTGCCCCTACCGATGCACGCTATTTTAGAAGGTTAGATTTAGAAAACATCAACTTCCTTTCAATTCAAGGGGCTTATGATGCAGATGAAGCTAGTTTCTTTGGGCTGCGTCAGTACCAACGCATTAGCTATACGGACTCCGTTCATCGCATAAAGGCAGGGTTATATGCAAATCAGGCCAACCACGGACAGTTCAATTCAATTTGGGGAAGACATGACTTCGGTGGCACATCAAGCTGGTTTATGAATACTGCACCACTCATTACGGGTGAAGAGCAACGCCAAATCGCTAAAACCTATATTGGTGCATTCACAGAATATGTTTTCAACCAAAAGACTGAATACGCCCCTATATTTAACAATAGCGCTACCGCAAAAGACTGGCTGCCCGAAGTCGTTTACGTTAACAATTTTCAGGCTTCGGAAAACCAAATCCTAGTAGACTATGAAGAAGACATCGTTGTTACTACTACCAAAAATGATGTAGCCACTATTTCGGCTCAAAACTTAGACGTTTGGTACGAACAAGATTTGAAAATGAGAGACAATGGTTTGCAGGGCACCAATGCCGCCATCATTGGTTGGAATAATGACTCTTCATCTGTTGAAAAAAGCTATACACTGAGTTTCAACGAGCCTGTTTCCCTTGATTCTACTTCCACTTTGCTCTTCTCATTTGCCAGGGCCGATGACAGCAAGATCAAAATGGAAGACAATGATGAACTGAATTTCACTATAGAGCTTTTCAGCCAAAATGGTGATGTGGCTTCTACTACCCTTTCGGAACATAAAAAAATAGCGCCAAAGATTAAGATCAAGTACATGAAATTCAAGGCGATGAACGGCAGTTTTGGCAACAATTGGGAATTGGCCATGGAAACATTTGAAATTCCATTCTCCGACTTCTCCGACCTTGGTGATTTTAAATGGAGCAGCTTAAGGCTGGTTTTCGATCAATCGTCTAAAGGCGTAATTGCGGTAGATAATATTGGATACAGGAGTAAATGAAAGAATGAATTAGGGGAAGAATGAATTAATGAGGTAAGGAATTAATGAGGTAATGAGCTAGGGGAAGAATGAAAGAATGAAGGAGCAGATTCGGAATCACATTTCTACTCTATTCCTTCATTCATTTTCTCATTCTCACATTAATTCACTGTTTCCTTCTTTCATTAATTCACTCCTTCTTTCATTCCCTCATTGTTCCATTTACTCGCTTCTCAACGACTTTACGGGATTTGCCAAAGCCGCTCTTCGGGCTTGGTTCATGACTACCGCCAAAGCAAAAATTAATGCTACAGCACCAGTTACTGCAAAGATCCACCAGTCAATTGAAGTGCGGACAGCGTAACGCTGCAAGTAACTATCGAGTAAGAAATAAGCAACAGGGGCCGACACCACGAATGCGATAAGCACGAGCTTAGCAAAATCTATTGACATCAAACCAACGAGATTACTCACTGAAGCGCCTAATACTTTTCTAATTCCTATTTCTTTAATGCGTTGTTCCGCAGTATAAGAAGCCAAGCCAAAGAGTCCCAAACCGGTTATGAAGATCGTTAGCCCTGCGAAAAGCATCGAAAGTTCTCTAGTGAGGTTGATTTCTGTATACTTCCTTTCAAAATCTACATCCACAAAACGCGATTCAAATGGGTAGGCAGGATTATGCTTCTCAAAAATCTCTTGAACAGCGTTCATCGTTCCTGGCAAATCATTCGTAGCACTCAATCGAACTGTTATAGCGCTAACCCATTCTGGGTCCATTACCATAAACATTGGCCGCACCTCATCATAGGGCGAGCCCATCAATACGTTATCAATTACACCGATTAAGGTTCTTTTACCTCCCCATAAATCCATTTGTGTACCAATAGGATCTTCCAGTTCCATCAATTCGAGGGCTGCTTTATTGATTACGATGGCGCTCGAGTCTGAAACAAATTCCTTCGAGAAATCTCTTCCATAGAGCATTTCGGCACCGATGGTTTCAGCATAATCATATTCCGTGGCAATGGTAACAAAAATCACCTTTTGGCTCTCTGGCTTCCCCGGCCAACCTAAAAAGTTGTTTGAGTTGATACTGGTCACATCACTATTTGAGCGTGTGATAGAGGCCACAATACCAGAGGCCAACAAATCATTTTTCAATACATCATAATTTTCTGCCAGTGCATCGGTATAGGGCACCGTAATAAGTCCTTCTTGACTGTAGCCCAAATCTCGATTCTTGGCCAAGTCAATTTGCTTCACAATCACAATAGTGCTAATCACCAAGATAACCGCAAAGCCAAACTGAAGCATCACCAAAACCTTACGTGGTGTATTGGCATTCTTCCCAATATTCACCTTCCCCTTTAGGGTTTTAGCTGGGTTAAAAGATGACAAATACAAGGAAGGGTAACTTCCTGAAATCACTCCAGTAAGGAAAATAATGGCCAATGCGAAAAGCCAAAACTCGGAGGAAGCATAATCAATAGAGAGTTTCAGATCGACCAAATTATTATAAGCTGGCAGGGCCAATTGCACTAAGAAAAGCGCCAACACGAAAGAAATCAATGAAATAACGAGGGACTCCCCATAAAACTGAAAAATCAGTTGTGAGCGAGTTGAACCCAAGCTCTTCCGTACCCCAACTTCTTTCGCCCTTCTTTCTGAACGGGCCGTAGCCAAATTCATAAAATTAATACAGGCAATAATGATGATGAACATCGCGATGACCGTAAACAAAGTCACGTATTCATGCATTCCACCTGCTTCTTTCCCATTTTCGAAGTTAGTGTGTAACCTCCAGCGTAACATTGGGTGAAGAAAGAATGCACGAGGCATGTCCTCTTGGCCGTTTTCGGTGAGTAAGTCTTTGATGCTGGCTTCCACTTTATCTTCAGAAGCTGCATCGGTCAATTCCACATATACCTGAAAGGAATAATTGCCCCAGTTAGTTTTATTCTCAACTACCCATTCTTCTATTGCCTCCCTGTGCTTCCATGGAATCACATAATCGAATTGGAAAGAAGAGTTCTGAGGTATATCCTTGAAAACACCCGTTACCTTTAGTGTACTCGCATCATCCAATCGGACCAATTCCCCAATCGGATTTGCGCCCTTAAAAAGTAAGTCCGATAATTTTTCAGAGATTACAATAGAAGCTGGCTCATCTAAAACCTCGCTTCGATCGCCTATCACCATTGGAAATTCGAACATGTCCAGAAACTCATTGCTGGCGAAGTAGCCACGCTGCATTAAACGGGTTTCGCCCACAGTTAAAAGCCTGTTTCCGCCCCAGCCTGAGACTGCCGAATTAAGAATATTGGCGTCCGCATTTTTCATGGCCTCATAAGTAGGCAATGGCACAGAATTCCAACTGTTGATGGTTCCGTTAAAATCGGCATTGACCCAAACCTGGTACAGACGATCTGATTTAGGAATGAATTTATCGAACGAGGTTTGGTTTTTCACCCAAAGGAGAATGAGAATACTACATGCAATCCCGATTGAAAGACCAGAAATATTAATGAATGAGTAGAGGCTATTCCTGCGCAAATTGCGCAGGGTAACCATAATGAAGTTTTTGAGCATTTGACCGTTGTTTTGAGATGTTGTTTGTTTAAAGACCTAGAAAGTGAGTATTCGTTACACTCGCCTGATTATTTTTTCAGGTGCAGTGTCTCCAATGGTAAACTGGCATTGGAATTTTCAATGAGAACAGCATAATCAATGAAGTTCGCAGTCGGTTTATTCTTGACCATTTTCCCATTCGACTTACTGAAAATCATTTTAACCTCTATTAAATCAGGCCCTCCGGTACGATATGGGCTATCAGGTTGGTTTAAGCGAAACAGTGTGAGATCGGATAAGCTATTCTTCTTTAGGTTTTTAATGCCTCTAAAATATTCCTTCCAGTAGTCGCCAATGCCAAAGCCTGCTTTATTTTCGAACCCCTTATAATTCCCGTTATCATCATATTGGGTATCCCACAATACTTGGCTTTTTTTGAAATAACCAATGACAGAAACAACCTGATCAGGTTGGTAAATATTATTCTCAATCAGCATTGTAAAAAAGGAAGCATTGTTCCCCTCTCTCGATTTTTCTAGATGGAAGAACCCGAACCTTACGAACTGAGGCTTTGAACGAAAATCATAGACTTCACTCAGTTCAACATAGTTGTCAAAAATGGCCTTTTCACGGTGCTGACTTAGGTCAAATTTCTTTATGGTACGTTTAAAGTTCAATATTAAACGATCGAATTCAGGCTTGTTTTTCACCCTAATTGAGAGTTTAGACTCATCCTGCTCATAAGCCGTAATGAAATCTGAAATGGCCAATTTCGCAGGCCTATGATAATAAGCACTAAAACTGCTTGTATCAGATTCTACTATTGCTGTAATGTTTCGAAAAGCAGTCCCTTGAATTCCATCAAAATCGAAAAGCTCTATAAGGTGCTTCAAGCTGTACTTATAATTGGCAATTTGATCTATACCTATCACCTTAATCTTTCGATCTAAGGGCAATGCATCATTCATCTTTTTAAGCGACTTCCACTTTTCATAGACTGCCAAGGCTCTTTCTTGCGGAACTCGATCACCATATTGAATTAGTAAATCGTATAGCAAAACCGTGTCCCCGTTCGCTAAATAGCGGTCGAAGAATAAGGCGGTACTAAAATCCGTTTCTGGTAAATAATAATCGACTTCTCCTTCTTGGATTAAAGACGAAAGCAAGGTGAGCTCAACATCTTCTGTCTTTTGGCTACCATGGTAAGCTCCGAAGCCAATTACTTTAAAATCGCTTTGTGGAAACTTGAATTCTGAATTGCGTAAATCAAACCTATTCGATTTCAGATAGGTTATTTTATGATTTTGGGCCAATGCAAACGTTGCAATGAGCATTAGCCCAAAAATCATTTTAAGTCGGACATACAACATAAGGTTTAGTCTCTCACTACGGCCCTACCTGAACCTGAGCTGATTTTAACCAATATGCTTTTGTTTCCTACTTTTGCTTCTTTCACATAGCGTCTTCCTTTTTCTGAAGATCTATCAAAGCTAAAGGGCGCTTGAATGCTGTTTTTAGAAGAAGCTTCCATAATAAACTCACCAGAAATTTGGCTTCCGTTAAAGTCTAAAGTGGCATTTCCTGAACCCGTACCTAGGCTTAAGTCATACTCTAATGCTGAGGACAATTCCACATCTACATTACCCGAGCCCGTGCTAAAACGAGAGGCACCTTTGAGTGCTGCAGCTTCTACAGTTACGTTTCCACTGCCAGAGCTCATTTTAAAAGCACCTGAAACATCTCTTAGTCTAACATTTCCAGAACCTGTGCTCATGTCAGAATCGCCTTCTGACCTGTCGATTCTAATGTTTCCAGAACCTGTGTTTCCGTTGTGCGTTCCTTTGATATTAGAAAATTCAATATTTCCAGAACCTGTGTTAGAGGAGATGGTGCCTTCCAAGTCTCTCACTTCAATATTGCCTGAGCCAGACTTTGCTACGAGGTTAATGTTCACTCCGCCTACGTTAATATTCCCTGAGCCCGTCTTGAAGTTTAAGTCGATTCCGTTCGGAACTTCCAAAGTCCATCTTGCATACCCTTTGTTCCAACGGCTTCTTTCAAATTTCTCTTCAATTCTTAAAGTAGATCCGTTTTGTTCGAAGATGGGTTTGTAAATATCTTCATCGAAAGTGTACTCCACGGTAACGGTAACTTCGCTATTGTTGCTTCTTTTGATCGTTCCGTTACCCGAAGCGGTTGAAAGATTAACGTTTTCAATTCCAGAAAAAGTTTTAGTGATGCGCTCTTGGCTAAAAGCCGTGGTGGTGAATACTAAGGCTATAAAAGCCAAAAGTGTGATTTTAAGTGTTTTCATCATGTATGTTGTTTGAGTTTCCCGAAAGACTACCTCTTGGTAAGCGGGGTTGCATGAGATTCGAAAATGAATCAAAAAAAATGAGACCACCCTTTCGAGCCGTCTCATTTTACATTGACCAGTCAACTTTGAGTTTAATTACTTGGTAGGTGTAGAGGCCACAGGTGGTGGCACCGTAATAATCTGACCTAATGCGGCATCCACCTGATCTAAAACACTTTGAGGTACTTTATTCGCAATTAGCGTGGCTTTTAAGGCCAAAAGGTTTTGTGCCGAAGTAGTTTTAATTTTTTGCTCATTGGCTTGATTTTGCAAATCAAACTCTTGTTGTTTTTGCGCAATCATTTGGTTGGCAGAACCAGTGAAAATTGATTCAACAGCAGAAATCAATCGATTCAAAATCCGATAGACCAAACTTGCCGAGAAACCACCTAGAATGGCCAAAATTGGCTTCAATAAATAAGTAGCAGAAGCCAATGGCCCAGTAGTGTTTTGGGTTTGTTCTGATGGCTCAATAAACACCACAAACAGCTCCGACAGTAGAATTCCTGCCACAATACCCAGTACATACCTCGACCAATACGTTGAAGAATACTTGGTATCAAAAGTGCCAGAACTGATGTAATTGTTCATTTCAAACAATGCATAGAAGCCTGCTCCAACACTTGCTGCTGAGGTTAAAAATAGAAAACGGAGTGCCTGACTCCATCCTTTCCCCTGCAACATACTCAGTTGAATATTTTCAATGTCCACCATCCCCGAAAGGCTAGTGGCAATTAGTGCCACCAAAGAAAGAATACAAAGCGCCATAAACTGGCGCACAATGGGCAAAGGGCCTAAAAATTTAAATCGGTTAATAG
>CAXBPM010000022.1:0-17057 GCA_963977345.1 uncultured Roseivirga sp. | reverse complement strand
CATTTTGTGAGTCAAATCATCGATTTTGCTGACATAGATCATCTTAGATGATGGCGTTTCAAAATAGCTTTGAGGGCTAAATCAAAGTTCTTATTAAGAACCATATCAAAATGACTAAACGGCTGGTCTTTATGCTTTTTCCCGTGATCGGTTTGGTGCTAGGCCTGCTGACAGGGTGGTTGCGCATGGGTTGGGACATACCAATGTACGGCATGGCTGGTTTTCATGGGGTGTTAATGGTGGGTGGCTTTTTGGGCTCACTTATTTGTTTTGAAAGAGCAATAGTAGTTAAGAAATCGTGGGCTTATTTAGCCCCTATACTCTCGGGTTTAAGTGTTTTTGCTTTTATCCTAAATCAGGCTTCGGTTGGTTATTTGTTACAAATAGCGGCCAGTATGGTGTTAGTCATTACCCATATTGCTTTGGCAAATCCCACCAAGGGCTACGACATGCTGCTTCCATTAATCGGTGCAATGTGTTGGCTGGCAGGGAACGTTTTGCTTTATCAAACCCAGTTTTACCCTACTGTTTTTCCTTGGTGGATCGCTTTTGTTTTGTTCACCATTGTGGGTGAAAGTCTGGAGCTATCAAGCTTTTTGCAGGTTTCGAGGAAGTATAAATTCTTGCTTTATGCGTTTAGTTTAATAATCCTTGTTGGCTTTATGCTTCCGTTTCATGGCATTGGCCAAAGTGTGGTAGCCTATGGAATTATTATGATGGCACTTTGGCTATTGAGGTTCGACATGGCGCGCGTGCTGCTCAAACAGAGGGGCCAAGATTTGTACACAGGCATCACCCTGACTTTAGGCTATCTATGGCTTTTGGCGTCTGCCGTATTTATGATTTTTGTTAACAATGGAGCTTTTGCCTTAGATGCCCTTTTGCATAGCTTCTTTCTGGGCTTTACCATATCTATGCTTTTCGCCCATGGGCCATTAATTTTCCCGACACTTTTGGGCAAAACTGGGCAGCGTTTTCATGGGCTGCTGTGGATATGGCTTAGTATTTTTCAATTGTCGGTGGTGACAAGAATTACTGCTGATTTATTGACAATGCCGCTCTTGAGAAAGTGGGCTGGAATGGTAAATGGAATTACCATTCTATTTTTCTTGATAACTATGTTTGTGCTTGTTCAAAAAGGCAGAACTTTGGGGCGAAAGTAGAAATTGAATTTATGTATTGGGAAAGTTACTCACATCAGCAGATTAAGGAAATCGTTTTTGACGCTTTAGAGCAGAACTTAGACTACCGAGAAAAACCAGTTTTGGGCCTACCCGCCTCTTACCTTGATACCGAAGTCTTTTATAATGATGCTCCTTTTCTGAAAGACGCCCCTTTTCTTTCAGCACTGATCGCCAACCCCAACCATATTGGCTGCCATACCTTAAACGAATCGGAAGCCGCATTTGAAGGAACTCACAAAATTGAAAAGGAATTAATTGACCTTTGTGCGCAGCAAATTTTTGAAGGAGGTGATGATGAATTTGATGGCTATGTAGCTTCTGGAGGAACAGAAGCAAATATTCAAGCCATATGGATTCTGAAACGTTATTTCGAGGTAGAATTCAAAGTGAATGCTAATGAGATTGGCGTTATTTTTTCGGAAGACGCGCATTATTCGATGCCGAAAGCTTGCAATCTGCTGAGCTTAAAATCTTACGTGTCTAAAGTAGACGATACTACGCGAAGGGTAACCAAATCGAGCATTGAGACTTGTGTGGAAAACGCGAAAAAAGATGGGATTAAGCACTTCATTGTAGTGATGAATATGTCGACCACCATGTTTGGTTCAGTGGATGACATCAATGAAATTACTGGTTGGCTAGATGATTTAGGTGCTAACTATATGGTGCATATCGATGGCGCTTTTGGTGGCTATATTTATCCTTTTGCTACTGATAATCTTGACTATACTTTCCAAAATCCGAAAATCAATTCCTTTACACTGGATGGCCACAAAATGCTTCAGTCGCCTTATGGCACGGGTATTTATTTGACCCGCAAGGGCTTTATGGAATATGCGCTTACAGAGGAAGCAAATTACGTAAAGGGAAAAGATTATACTTTGGTAGGCAGCCGCTCTGGTGCCAATGCCATAGCCGTTTGGATGATCATGCGCACCTATGGTGCCGAAGGATGGAAGGCCAAAATCAGGCAGCTGCTTTCTAAAACCGATCGCCTTTGCGGAAACCTTGACGAACGAGGAGTGGAGTATTTCCGCAACCCTAAAATGAACATTATCACCATTCGGGGCAAGTATGTATCAGCCGCTTTAGCCAAAAAGTACACACTCGTACCTGATTCTCATGACGCCAATGTCAAATGGTGGAAAATAGTAGTGATGGACCATGTAAGACAAGGAGTGGTTGATAGTTTCTTAAATGATTTGGATGCGGAGTTGAGACCAGCTTAGTAACGTACTTTCAATAAGAATGGGCTTCTTGATATACATTGACTCGTCTAATTTTCGTTACTTCCCGTATGCAAAATCCGTTTAAGGGTTCTTTAAGTATAGACTTCTACACCAACCAACCTACTATCAAGTACTTTGTATTTATAGTGGCCATCATAATTGGGGTGGGTTCTATTATATATACCTCAGCATTAGTAGATACTTTAAAAGAACGCGAACGCGATAACATAAATCTTTGGGCCAAAGCCGTTGAATTTTCAACGGTAGCCGATATAAACTCCCTGAATTTTATCACAGATAATATCATAAGGCCAGATAACTCTCTGCCTGTAATTATTCTTGATTCTGCTTCAAACGAAATTGTTGATTCAAGGAATGTGGAATTAGATAATTCCACTGCAGCAGAATATGGTCAATACCAGTTGGGAGTATTGAGCAAAATGATGGCAGAGAATGAGCCTGTTAAAATTATTTATCGTGATGGTCCCAATAGAGCCATCACAGGGATTCAATACTTTTACTATCGGAACTCACGTCTACTGCGCCAATTGAGTGCTTATCCTTACATCCAACTTTCGGTGATTGCCATTTTTGCTTCAATTGCTTATTTGGCCTTCAGTTATTCTAGAAAGGCCGAGCAAAACCGTGTTTGGGTAGGTTTGGCAAAAGAAACTGCACATCAATTAGGGACGCCTCTTTCATCATTAATGGCTTGGGTGGAATACTTAAGAGAACTTCCGCAAATGGAAGATCGGCAAGACATTATTACAGAGCTGAATAAGGATGTGCAACGTTTAGAAATGATTACTTCCCGCTTTTCTAATATTGGGTCGAGTCCAGCATTGAAAGATGAGGAGGTATCTGAGGTGATTGAAGGGATAGTGGCCTATTTAAAACCAAGAGTTTCGTCCAAGGTATCATTTGTTATAGATGCTGATGCGCCTAACCTTACTGCCAAAATGAACCGTCCACTTTTTGAGTGGGTAATAGAGAACATTGTAAAAAATGGAGTAGATGCCATGAGTGGGATTGGTAAAATAACCATAACCACGGGGCAAGAGTCGGAAGGACTGGTGTTTATTGATATTGCTGATGATGGTAAAGGTATCGCAAAAGGTAAAATCAAAGAAGTGTTTAAGCCAGGCTTTACCACCAAAAAGCGCGGCTGGGGCTTGGGTTTAACTTTGGTGAAGCGAATTATTGAAAACTACCACATGGGAAAAATATTTGTGAAGTCGTCTCATACAGATGTAGGTACAGTCTTTAGAATTGTACTTAAAAATTGACAGGCCTATTGGCATAGTTTATAAAGTAATTGTGGCTATCTGGTTTTAAGTGAGGTATAAGCCAATATTTTGACCTCTATTTTCTTTATAAGCCTTTGGTTTAATCGGGATTAGGCATACCTTTGCGCCAAGAAAAGTAAACCGCATTTTTCCTATCTAGATAAAAAAAATTAAGAATGGCAAATATTGGAAAGATCACCCAGGTAATTGGGCCAGTAGTAGATGTTAGTTTTGATGTAGAGGGGTCTAAGTTACCAAACATCCTTGACGCATTAGAAGTAACCAAAGAAAACGGTCAGAAAATTGTTCTGGAGTGTCAGCAACATTTAGGTGAAAACCGTGTAAGAACCATCGCGATGGATTCTTCTGAAGGTTTAACAAGAGGTACTGATGTTATAGATACTGGCAAACCAATCGCTATGCCAATTGGAGACGACATCAAAGGTCGTTTGTTCAATGTAGTTGGCGAGGCCATTGATGGTATTCCTCAACCAAAAGGAGACAGAAGACTATCTATTCACAGGTCTGCTCCTAAATTTGAAGATCTATCTACTGCAACCGAAGTATTGTTCACTGGAATTAAAGTAATCGACCTTATTGAGCCTTATGCAAAAGGTGGTAAGATTGGTTTGTTTGGTGGAGCGGGTGTTGGAAAAACAGTATTGATCCAAGAGCTTATCAACAACATTGCGAAAGGTCACGGTGGACTTTCTGTATTTGCTGGTGTTGGTGAAAGAACTAGAGAAGGAAATGACTTGCTTCGCGAAATGATTGAGTCAGGAATTGTAAACTACGGTGAAGATTTCTTACACTCTATGGAGCAAGGGGGTTGGGACCTTTCAAAAGTAGATGAGTCTAAATTGGCTGAGTCTAAAGCAACTTTCGTGTTCGGTCAAATGAACGAGCCTCCAGGTGCAAGAGCAAGAGTAGCCCTTTCAGGTCTCACTATTGCCGAGTACTTCCGTGATGGTGATGGTGATGGACAAGGAAAAGATATTTTATTCTTTATTGATAACATCTTCCGATTTACCCAAGCGGGTTCTGAGGTGTCGGCTCTTTTAGGTCGTATGCCATCTGCGGTAGGTTACCAGCCAACATTGGCTACCGAAATGGGAGCGATGCAAGAAAGAATTACATCAACCAAGAGTGGCTCAATTACTTCAGTACAGGCCGTTTACGTACCTGCGGATGATTTAACTGACCCTGCTCCGGCAACAACCTTTGCTCACTTGGATGCTACAACTGTACTTTCAAGAAAAATTGCTGAGCTAGGTATTTACCCAGCGGTAGATCCTTTGGATTCTACTTCAAGAATTTTGACTGCTGATATTCTTGGCGATGAGCACTATGATTGTGCACAACGTGTAAAAGAAACACTTCAACGATATAAAGAACTTCAAGACATTATCGCCATCCTTGGTATGGACGAATTGTCTGACGAAGATAAATTGATTGTAACTCGTGCAAGACGTGTGCAAAGATTCCTTTCTCAGCCATTCCACGTGGCAGAGCAGTTTACTGGTCTAAAAGGAGTTTTGGTAGACATTAAAGACACCATCAGAGGTTTCAACGAAATCATGGATGGTAAGCATGACGATCTTCCAGAAGCAGCTTTCAACCTTGTAGGAACTATTGAAGAAGCAAGAGAGAAAGGTGAGAAATTGATGGCTGAAGCTTCTAAATCATAATGTCTATGTTACTCGAAATCGTAACACCAGATAAAAAAGTATTTGAAGGAGAAGTGAGCTCTGCTACTTTCACAGGTGCAGAGGGTGAATTTCAAGTATTATCGAATCACGCTCCAATGATCAGTGCTTTAGGCAAAGGCCGAGTAAGTATTACTGCCTCGGGAAAAGTTGAGAATTTGATTATTGACGGTGGTGTTGTTGAGGTTTTGAATAACAACGTAATCGTACTAGCTGAATCAGTAATAGAAGGGTAAGTAGCCTTTAACAATATTTGAAAAGCCTCTTTGAGAAATCAGAGAGGCTTTTTTGTTTTTATATTCAGAATAAATAATAGTTTTAGTAAAATTATTATTAGCCATGTCTGTTACTTTCCCCTTCGGTCTTCCTCAGAACCCCAATTTCTCAGAGTTCATTTACTATCACAATTTTTTGAATTCTACGGAAATTGATAAAGTACGTGCATTGTGGCAAGATAATGATGAGGTGGAGGCTAAATTGAACCGTGGAGAAGAAGGGAGTGATGATGCTTTGCGTAAAACGAAAGTAAACTTTATTGAACCTCTAAAAGAGAATCATTGGCTATATGAGAAACTTGGAGCCTTAGCTATACAATGCAATCAAGAAAGATATGGTTTTGAAATTTTAGGCTTCCATTACAATCTACAGCTTGCCAAATATGGAGAAGGAGATTTCTTCAATTGGCATTTAGATTTTGGTGTAGGTCCAATCTCAAATCGAAAACTGAGTATTACAGTGCAATTATCAGATCCTGATGAATATGAAGGGGGTGAACTTCAGTTTATGATCAACCAGAACACTGTCACAGCTCCAAAAGAAAAGGGCACTGTTATAGTGTTCCCTTCCTTCATAATGCATCGTGTAACTCCAATTACAAAAGGGACACGTCAATCAATTGTTGGTTGGATTTCGGGACCTCCTTATCGTTAAGTACTACTTGGCGTTAATACTGGTTATTTCTATAACACCGTAAAGGCCTGCATCACCATATCTTGAGGTGGCCTGCATACCTCTTACTGTTTTGATGCTTTTGACCATAGCTGGAGTAAGTATTCCATTTAGGTTGGTTAAGGAGCTTCCCACGGGAATTCCATCCACAACAAACAAAGGTTCATTATTGATGGCATTGATACTATTATATCCACTCATAGATATTTTAGCATTGTTACCGTTACCCATAACCCTTAGGCCTTGAACGCTTTGAAGCACTTCTACCAAAGTGTTATACTGTGAATAATCCTTTACTGCTTTTTGTCTATTGGCAGTGCCTGAGGTACTGCTGCAGGCAAATAGTAATAGACTGAAAGCCGTGGTCAAAAATAATAGTTGGAATTTTTTCATGGACTTAAAGTTAAGAGAAAAAAAAGGCTCTCTAAATAATTAGAGAGCCCTTAAGTTAATTAAAAATAAGACTATTGTTTAGTCAATCTTATTTCAGATCTAATGCTTGATAATGCACCTCCTCCTGTATCAGCTCTAGTGTGATAAAGGTAAAGTACGATTAAATCAGCACAACCATAGTTTCTAGCGGCACTGGGTCCTGAAACAGCCTCAATTTGAGAACTGACAGGAGCTCCGTCATAGGCCGAACGCCCAGTGTCATCAACATACGATAACTGTGCTTCAGCACTTAGGTCACCAGTTTCAGTGTCTTGAGTCACAACAAAGTCATTTCCTTGATTGTAAAAGTTGACTATTGTAAACTGATTAGCACCAGGGCCTGCAACAATCTGGTAATCGTTACCATTGAGTGTCTCACCTACACGACCAGAGTGTCTTGTTTCTTGAGCTCTCCAAGTACCCGCAAGAGCGCTTGGTGCTGTTACTTCAGGACAAACCACTGTCAATGCAAAATCAAGTGCCTGTGGCGAACCTGTCGCTAAAAGCTCATTGTCCGTATTTCCACCAGTTACTGTTGTTTCACCAGCTCCATTCGTAGAGGTGCTTACAGAAGTGGGGCCGAATACAGTTCCGTCATCTGTAGTCACCTCTCCGGTAATGTTATACGCCTCTCCGAACTCAAGGTCTGTGCCAATGGCAGCCCTGATATCAGAAGCCTGAATCTCAAGGGTAGTTGGGAATGTAGTATAATTATCACCTAGCTGTACTCTATTTCCTCCAACTGAAATTCCAACATTATAAGATGTTGCGTTGTTGTTTGGGTCATAAATCAAAGCTGTGAATACTCCCGAATTTGGGTTGTTTCCTTTGAGCAGCTTCTTTTGCCTGATATCGTCAAAGTCGATCATTCCGCCCCTTTGTAGGTTGGTAATGGCTTCATTTCTGACTTTTCGAAAATCACTTGGGTCTTGACAACCCGTCACTATTGCTAACATCATTCCGATAGAAAGCAACATTCCGATATATTTATTTGTTATTTTCATTTCGATTAGTTTATAAATCCAGCAGGATTAGTATCCCAAAATACTTGTATCTGATTACTGCTTTTTTGAGTTATGTTTGGATTCACATTTAACTCATTAGCAGGGTAAAGGAAAGACCTCATAAATGGACCTAAATCAATAACTGGTTCCATTAAGAATGAAGGATATCCCGTTCTTCTATAAGTATTGAATGGCTCAATTCCGTTTGTATAGGAAGCAATGTACCACTCACGTGCAATGATGTCCATTTTTCCATCTTCATCAGCAGCGTCATAATCAGTCAATACTTCATTGACGTAATCATTCACTTGAGAAGCAGGAGCAACATTTCCAGTTTCATTTGATTGGAAGTTGATCACTTTATCAATGTGCTGTCTTAGTCCATTTTCTAAATATGTTCTGGCGTTACCTGTTACTCCGATTTTTAGAGCAGATTCGGCCAACATAAATTGAATCCAAGAAGAAAGCATGATTGGGTGAATACCATCACCGCCCAGTGTAGCAACTGTTGTCACTGGCTCGGCTTGATTATCATCATAGGCTCCTCCAGCAGGATATGCTCCATAAGCAGTTCTCAATAATCCATCTGCTGGTGCAGCAGAATCATCGCCATGGTCTCTACCCCAATAGCCATCACCTGTATAACAGAAAGTGAAGTTTGGTGTGCCTGCACAAGTAAGCTCAGTACCGACTGGGTCTCTCAACGTTTGTCTGTAGAAGTAATATCTCAATCTAGGATCTTGCACTGCAGAAGAATCTTTCATGTAAGAGATTAAGTTATTAGGTCTATAACCTGAAGCACCTGTAGTATAACTACCTGACATTAATGGGTGTCTACTTTCGTTCACAACGGCCGTTACTCCATATTGGAATTCCATGTCTTGGCTGTTATTTTGAATGTATTCACCGCCTGTTAAAATTGCATCAATCTTAGTTTTAGAATCAGCCGCTGTTACCAATCTAGTGGTAAGCAACATTTTGATTTTAAAACTGTTTGCGAATCTTACCCATGCAGCTGCATTACCATCATAATAGAGATCATTTACAGGTCTCTTAGCACCAGATTTTAAATTGGCTATTCCTTCATCGATTAGGTCATACATTGCTGTATAAATCGACTCACCAGAATCTAATGACGGCTTTGGAATTGTTGGATCATTGGCTTCTGTATAAACAGCTTCACCAATAAGGTCAACCATATTTATAAATAAGGTAGCTTTCATGATTTGAGCCATTCCTAAATGGAAACCTAATCCGTCTTCTATAGCGATGCTCTCCAATACATTGAAGTTGGCATTGAAGTTATAAAGACTTGTCCACTCTCCATTCATTGCAGTAGTAGAGGTCACAGCGTTGTAGGTAGAAGCTAGAACTTCCATTCTCATGGAATTGTCTACTCCACCTCCAAAAGTTCGATTCAAGTTTCTGAAATCGAGCTGCATTTCGTTCAATACAAAGTCTGGGCTAGCAGAAGAAAGTCCCAATGCATTTGGGTTTTCTATCAGTGATTCTAACTCCAAGGTTTCGCAAGAGATGACTAAGCTGAAAGCCATGATCATCCCTAGAGATTTTATTACTATGTTTTTCATGTTCTTCATCATTAAAATGTTACTCTAAGTCCTACTGAGAATTTTCTCATTGCAGGGTCAGAAATACCTTGCTCACCAAATCCGTTTTCGCCAGAAGTGTTTGCTTCAGGGTCTAACCTAATTCCTTTAGGGAAGTTAGGAGCATACCAGAATACGTTTTGGATGTTTCCAGTGATCGTTGCACTGTTCAGTCCAATTCGGTTTACCCAAGTGTTAGGGAGATTATAATTAAGGTTAATCTCTCTTATTCTGAATACAGACGCATCGAAAAGATTGTTTTCAAACGAACTGAAAGAGTTTGTAAAGAAGATGTCATTCAGGGTCAACTGATACCTGTTAGGGATCGTATTACCTGATTCGTCTCTTAAAGGCTCTCCAGTAGAAACATCACCATATACACCAGGTAGGTAGAAAGAACCTTCTCTATCTTCCGTATCGGTAGATACTCCACGCTCATATATACTTCGAACATAAGTAGACAATAGATCTCCTCCGTGAGTATATTCTAATTGAACGGTCAGGTTAAAACCTTTATAGGTAAAACCATGGATCATTGCATATTGAAAATCTGGATTCGGATCTCCGGTAATTCTTTGATCCAATCCCACGTCTCCGCTAGAAATAAAGTTGCCATTGGCAGGGTTGATTAAGGCATTACCTTCATCATCTCTAATGATATAAGTAGTTCTGAACACGCCTAAAGGCTGGCCAACAATGGCTGTATTGTTTCCAGAGTATTCTACTAGCTCTTCAGGTAATTCCTTCACAGTGGTTTCATATGCAGTGAAGTTGTTAGTGATAGAGTAAGTTAGATTGCCAGTTCTTACTGGGAATACTGTAATCCCTAATTCTAAACCTTCAGTATCAATTCTACCCGCATTAATTGAAGTGCTTGTAAAACCAGTTGATGGAGGAAGGTTTGAGCTAAAGATTTGATCTTTACTGATTCGGTTGTAATAACTCATGTCAATATCCAATAGGCCATTGAAGAGTGTAGTCTCTATACCAAACTCAATTTCTTTTTGCCTTTCAGGCTTAAGATTTGGATTGGGTTGAGTACTTGAAACAAAGTTAGCAGTAATGTTACCGTCTGTGTCTGAAACAAATCGAATTGGATCAGAACCAAGTGATGCCCTTGTTCTGTAAGAGCCTGGGAAACCAGCAGAAGAACCATAGCCCAATCTAAACTTCAAGAAGTCTACAAAATCAGGAACCATATCTGGCAATGCGTCTGACATGATGAATGAAGCAGAAGCACTTGGGTAGAATAAAGAATTGTTTGCCTTTTCTACTTGAGAACCCCAATCATTTCTACCACTTAAGGTTAAGAAAGCATAATCTCTAAACGAAAGTTCTGTTTGAGCATAAAGACCTAACACATTTGTTCTTTGCTTAGAATCTCCAGCTGGAGCGTAAGACAAGAAGTTGTCATGTCTAAAGAAGCCAAAAACCACTTGTTCAGTGCTGTTGATTCCAAAGCTTCTTGTATTGATACTTCTCATGTTGAAACCTGCTTGACTCGTAATGGTCAAGTCTTCGTTGATTTTAAGTCCTGTAGTATTTAATAAGAAGTTATGATCATAATTGGATCTTGTAAACGAAGACTGGTTGTAGAAACCAAGTCCTGCATTGAATCTAACTCCACCATAGTTTTCTCTTTGGAAACTTTCAGTAACATAGTTGTCATATCCTACACGGTAGCCAAACTTCAAGAAATCTGTTACATCGTAAGTCAAACCAACCTTCATGAAAATTCTGTTGGCATCAGAACCAATAATATGGTTTTTCTGCTGCCATAGTGGATTGTCTCTATCAGTTCTGTACCATACACTTGATCCATCAATTGGGCTTTCAAATGGAAGGCCATTCAAATCTAAGTTTCTAGGTAAGAAAAGCGTTCTGCTGAAAATATCACCAGGAGGCTCACGAAGTACATTGTTACTAAAAGCAAAAGAACTCTGTAAGCTAAGCTTGTCTGCAAGCTGTGTATTTGCGCTTAAAGAAAGGTTCAGTCGGTCTGATCTATTTGACTCAATGTACCCTCTTTCACTGTTGTAGCCTACACTGAAACCTATGCTACTCGCTCCAACTCTTGCATTTCCGAGTAATGATGTGTTTGCACCACTTCCATTATTAAAGAAATCTTTGATATTGTTAGGATAGGCTTGGTAAAGCACGTCACCTTGTAAGTCAGGGAAAACATCAGCAAATCTACCTTGAGCCAAATGGCCTGGTACCATGAAGTTATCATCGAACCTACCGCCCCAGTTTCCTACAAAACCTACATTAGGCACATTGTCTGAACCTTGTCCGTAAGAGTTTTGGAAGTCTGGCAGACCAACAATTTGATTTACATAATATTGTTGAGAAACAGTAATAGATAAATCCTCTGTAGCGTTTGCTGCTGAAGTTTTAGTTGTGAAAATAATCACACCATTTCTACCTTCTTGACCATACAGGGAAGATGCAGCGAGTCCTTTTAGGACTTGTACATCGTCAATGTTGTTAGGGTCCAAATCACCAATTCTGTTTCCTTCATAGAAAACACCATCAACGATGTATAGCGGTTGGTTGTCTCCGTTAATTGAAGATACACCACGAATAACAACGTCACTTCTACTTCCTAGCATACCGCCAGTAGACGTAATTTGAACACCCGGAATTTTTCCTCTTAGAATGTTCTGAACGTTGGATTCAGGTCGCTGTTCAATGCTCTCAGATTTCACTTCACTCAAAGCAAAACCGAGTGCTCGTTTTTCTCTGGTAATCCCTTGGGCCGTTACAATAACGTCTCCTAGTTTGGTTGCCTCCTCAGTTAGTTGAATGTCAACGACTGTCTGACTGCCGATAACGACTTCTTGAGTAACGTATCCGATAAAACGGAAAACTAAAGTAGTTCCGTTTGCAGGAATCGATAGTTGATACTTCCCATCAGGATCAGTAGGTACCCCAGTAGTGGTGCCTTTGATGACTACGGAAACATTTGGGATCGGGATCTGGTCAGCGGCTCCTACCACTCGTCCAGATATTGTTCGTTCCTGCCCGCTGAGTGCTGTTGTGAGCAGCATTAAGACAAGGAACCGAAACAATTGTAATGGTCTCTTCATGTTGTTTTGTTTTTGTTTAAAATAGCTCTAAACCTAAGGAATAGATTATTACACAAAAATGCCTTATTGAAGAATAAACATTCATTTATGCGACTTGTCGCCAAATTATATGCTGATTTAATTGCATTATTTAGCTGTTTGTGGCTGGGGCTAGGTGAGTGCAGAGAGAGAATCGATGCTGACGCTAATTTTTAGTGAATTAAAAATATTATATTGAATACTCTAAAAAGTAACTAGTTAAACTCATCTGTCTTGGTAATTTAATTTGATGTCTATTTAGATCAAAAGTATTTTTCAGTATTTCACTGATTTATTCAGTGGATAATTACCCTTATTGGCAGAGTATAATTTTATATTTCGCAATAATGATGATTGGTATTGTCTTCGTGTTAGCGGTATTTCCGTCCATGGAAATGTTAAGATGCGGATTAAACCTTTTTGTTTCCCTGTTGTCCGCATATTTGATCCTCTCTTCTGATCTTTAAATTGAGATAAGAATGTTTTGATCTCACTTTCTTTAGATTGTCTAGGTTAATGTTTACACCATTATAAAGTATACGTTGATTGACCATCAGGGTGCCTGATGTAAGGGTTAGATAATTCTCCCATTTGAACTCCATTCCGCCAAGGGGTAAAATGGAAGGTTTATTTTCAACCGAAATGATCGGTTTTATCCAAAAAATGTAGATGGATTTTAGCTCTTTTTCTTTCACTCTTGGCTGCAAGAATTCTTTCGGTAATACTTTAAAATAGGAGTGAAAAAGTTCGGAGTGTGGATCTACGTTAGATTGGTAGGGGTATTTATGAGGGTTATTGACGAGTGTGGTTGGCTTGACTTATCGGTGCGCCTGAAATTCTGCGATTGACACGCTATTCTTCTTATGATTTCCGGTCAGCGGCTAGTCGTAAGCTTGTATTCTTCCTCTTGTAAAGGTACTGCTATAACCCGCAGTATTACCTAACTATAAAAGGAACAGGACAGTCAAGTAGTCGGATGGGTTTGTTTTAGAAAAAAAAAGGCTCTCTAAATAATTAGAGAGCCCTTAAGTTAATTAAAAATAAGACTATTGTTTAGTCAATCTTATTTCAGATCTAATGCTTGATAATGCACCTCCTCCTGTATCAGCTCTAGTGTGATAAAGGTAAAGTACGATTAAATCAGCACAACCATAGTTTCTAGCGGCACTGGGTCCTGAAACAGCCTCAATTTGAGAACTGACAGGAGCTCCGTCATAGGCCGAACGCCCAGTGTCATCAACATACGATAACTGTGCTTCAGCACTTAGGTCACCAGTTTCAGTGTCTTGAGTCACAACAAAGTCATTTCCTTGATTGTAAAAGTTGACTATTGTAAACTGATTAGCACCAGGGCCTGCAACAATCTGGTAATCGTTACCATTGAGTGTCTCACCTACACGACCAGAGTGTCTTGTTTCTTGAGCTCTCCAAGTACCCGCAAGAGCGCTTGGTGCTGTTACTTCAGGACAAACCACTGTCAATGCAAAATCAAGTGCCTGTGGCGAACCTGTCGCTAAAAGCTCATTGTCCGTATTTCCACCAGTTACTGTTGTTTCACCAGCTCCATTCGTAGAGGTGCTTACAGAAGTGGGGCCGAATACAGTTCCGTCATCTGTAGTCACCTCTCCGGTAATGTTATACGCCTCTCCGAACTCAAGGTCTGTGCCAATGGCAGCCCTGATATCAGAAGCCTGAATCTCAAGGGTAGTTGGGAATGTAGTATAATTATCACCTAGCTGTACTCTATTTCCTCCAACTGAAATTCCAACATTATAAGATGTTGCGTTGTTGTTTGGGTCATAAATCAAAGCTGTGAATACTCCCGAATTTGGGTTGTTTCCTTTGAGCAGCTTCTTTTGCCTGATATCGTCAAAGTCGATCATTCCGCCCCTTTGTAGGTTGGTAATGGCTTCATTTCTGACTTTTCGAAAATCACTTGGGTCTTGACAACCCGTCACTATTGCTAACATCATTCCGATAGAAAGCAACATTCCGATATATTTATTTGTTATTTTCATTTCGATTAGTTTATAAATCCAGCAGGATTAGTATCCCAAAATACTTGTATCTGATTACTGCTTTTTTGAGTGATGTTTTCATTCACATTTAACTCGTTAGCAGGATAAAGGAAAGACCTCATAAATGGACCTAGATCAATAATTGGTTCCATTAAGAATGAAGGATATCCCGTTCTTCTATAAGTATTGAATGGATCAATTCCGTTTGTATACGAAGCAATGTACCACTCACGTGCAATGATGTCCATTTTTCCATCTTCATCAGCCGCATCATAATCAGTCAATACTTCATTGACATAATCATTCACTTGAGAAGCAGGAGCAACATGTCCGGTTTCACTCGACTGGAAGTTGATCACTTTATCAATGTGTTGTCTTAGACCATTTTCTAAATATGTTCTAGCATTGCCTGTTACTCCAATTTTTAGAGCAGACTCGGCCAGCATAAATTGAACCCAAGAAGAAAGCATGATTGGGTGAATACCATCACCACCAAGATTGCTGACAACAGTTATAGGCTCTCCTTGATCATTATCATAGGCTCCTGCTGCAGGGTATGCCCCATAAACAGTTCTCAATAATCCATCTGCTGGTGCGGCAGAATCATCACCATGGTCTCTACCCCAATAGCCATCACCTGTATAACAGAAAGTGAAGTTTGGTGCACCGTCACAGGTAAGTTGAGTTCCAGTAGGTCCATCTAAGGTTTGTCTGTAGAAGTAATATCTCAATCTAGGATCTTGCACGGCAGAAGAATCTTTCATGTAAGAGATTAAGTTATTCGGTCTATAACCTGAAGCACCTGTAGTATAACTAGCTGACATTAATGGATGTCTACTTTCATTCACAACGGCCGTTACTCCATACTGGAATTCCATGTCTTGGCTGTTGTTTTGAATGTATTCACCACCGGCTAAAATTGCATCAATCTTAGTTTTAGAATCAGCCGCTGTTACCAATCTAGTGGTAAGCAACATTTTGATTTTAAAACTGTTTGCGAATCTTACCCATGCAGCTGCATTACCATCATAATAGAGATCATTTACAGGTCTCTTAGCACCAGATTTTAAATTGGCTATTCCTTCATCGATTAGGTCATACATTGCTGTATAAATCGACTCACCAGAATCTAATGATGGCTTTGGAATTGTTGGATCATTGGCCTCCGTATAAACAGCTTCACCAATAAGGTCAACCACGTTTACAAATAGGGTGGCCTTCATGATTTGAGCCATTCCTAAATGGAAACCTAAACCATCTTCTTCAGCAATGCTCTCCAATACATTGAAGTTGGCATTGAAGTTATAAAGGTTTGTCCACTCTGTATTCATTGCCGTAGTAGAGGTCACAGCGTTATAGGTAGACGCTAGAACTGTCATTCTCATGGAACTTTCTACTCCACCTCCAATAGTTCGATTCAAGTTTCTAAAATCGAGCTGCATTTCGTTCAATACAAAATCTGGGCTAGCAGAAGAAAGCCCCAATGCATTTGGGTTTTCTATCAGTGACTCTAACTCCAAGGTTTCGCAAGAGATGACTAAGCTGAAAGCCATGATCATCCCTAGAGATTTTATTACTATGTTTTTCATGTTCTTCATCATTAAAATGTTACTCTAAGTCCTACTGAGAATTTTCTCATTGCAGGGTCAGAAATACCTTGCTCACCAAATCCGTTTTCGCCAGAAGTGTTTGCTTCAGGATCTAATCTAATGCCCTTAGGGAAATGCGGAGCATACCAGAATACGTTTTGAATGTTTCCTGTTATAGAGGCACTATTCAGACCTAATCGATTTACAAAAGTGTTAGGAAGATTATAGTTAAGGTTAATCTCTCTTATTCTGAATACCGAAGCATCGAACATACTGTTCTCATAAGAAGTAAACGAGTTGGTAAAGAAGATGTCGTTCAATGTCAACTGATACCTGTTAGGTATTTTATTACCAGACTCATCTTTCAATGGCTCTCCAGTAGTTACGTCACCATATACGCCAGGTAGGTAGAAAGAACCTTCTCTGTCTTCTGTGTCAGTAGTAACACCTCTTTCGTAAATACTTGATACGTAGCTTGATGCCATGTCGCCACCGTGCGTATATTCTAACTGAACGGTCAGGTTAAAACCTTTATAGGTAAAACCATGAATCATTGAATATCTGAAATCCGGGTTAGGATCTCCAGTTACTTTTTGATCTAAACCAACATCACTACTGATAATGAAATTACCATTGGCAGGATTGATCAAGGCATTGCCTTCATCATCTCTCACAATATAAGTAGACCTGAACACGCCTAAAGGCTGGCCAACGATGGCTGTATTGTTTCCAGAGTACTCTACTAGCTCTTCAGGTAATTCCTTCACAGTAGTTTCATATGCAGTGAAGTTGTTAGTGATAGAGTAAGTTAGATTACCAGTTCTTACTGGGAATACTGTAATTCCTAATTCTAAACCTTCAGTATCAATTCTACCCGCATTAATTGAGGTGTTTGTAAAACCAGTTGATGGAGGAAGGTTTGAGCTAAAGATTTGATCTTTACTGAT
>CAXBPM010000021.1:0-17495 GCA_963977345.1 uncultured Roseivirga sp. | reverse complement strand
TTCATGTTCCTTAATTAATTCTATTTGATTTTCGCCCCTAAGTTATTAGTATTTTGGGATTTGTCTTCAATATCGGTAAGAACAAAGCATTTCAAAATTTATTTCATAATTTATTTAACTTGAAGTCCGAAAAAAATCAACCTATGAAACCTCAATACACCCTAAGCGTTCTTCTCGCCACTTTTTTAATTGTTAGCTGCGGAAGCTCAAAAAGCAACGAAGAAAAAACTATTGATAATGCTGCCCAAACCGAAGAGTGGACTTCACTCTTCAACGGAAAAGACTTTAGCGGCTGGGAAATGTATGGCGAAGAGCCAATTATGCCTCAATGGGAAATTGTGGATGGCGCAATTGCCTGTAATGTAGGCTTAGGAGAAGAAAACGCTGGTTTCAATCGCTCTGTTATGACGACTGCTGAATATGCTAATTTTGAATTAGAACTGGAGTACAAGATCTCTAAAGGCGGAAATAGTGGCGTTTTTTATCACGTAGTACAATTAGAAGGCAACGGACACGATTATTTAACCGGCCCTGAATTCCAATTGCTTGACGATGAATTTTCAAGATCAGAAAGTGAAGCTAATAAAATGGTAGGTGCCAATTACTCTATGCATGCTGCGGCTGAAACTAAAAAGCCAAACCCATTTATGGAATGGAATAAAATCAAAATCGTTTATAACAACGGACATGTTGAGCATTGGCTGAATGGTGAAAAAGTATTGGAGTTCGAAGAAGGCAGCGAAGACTGGTTAGCACGTAAAGCAGCTGGTAAATGGGCAAACTATGAATTTTGGGCAAAATCAAAGACCGGCCGCATCAGTCTTCAAAACCATGGTGACGAAGTGTACTTCAAGAATATCCGAATTAAGGAGTTATAGAAAGGGCAATACCCATTCAGGGTTGCTGATACATCAAACATTCCGTTGCTAAATATGTCATCCCGATAGGTTGCTTTAAAAAACGGATTTATCCGATCCCAGCGGGTCATACATTTGTAAAAAACATTAATATAACGCAGGCCCCGCCCCCAACGGGGTCGCACCATCTACCAAATTATCTTAATTTCGCGGTATGAAGGCGCAACACTTTTACCTCATTCGTATTCAATATTTAGGATTTAGATTCCACGGCTGGGCCAAACAACCCGAGGTAAAAACGGTGCACTATATGGTCGATCGTACATTGGCTTTTGTGCTCGGGCACCATGATTTTAAAACTATGGGCACCAGCCGTACCGATGCCAAAGTTTCAGCTTTAGACTATGCTTTCGAGCTTTTCCTTCATGAACCTATTCAAGATGAGACCGAGTTTTTAATTCAGCTCAACATTAATTTACCACCAGATATCAAAGCGCTTGACCTCAAAAAAGCAAACGAAGACTTTAATATCATCCAATCACCAAGGGCCAAAGAATACATCTATCTTTTTGCCCACGGAGAAAAACCACATCCTTTTTGTGCACCTTTTATCACTACAGTTCCCGAGCAATTGGACATAGACCTTATGAAAGAAGGCGCCAAGCTTTTTGAAGGTTTCCATGAGTTCAAGGCCTATTGTAAGAGACCCAAAGAAGACACCATTACCCAAAGGGAAGTGAGTTTCTCACGCATTGAACCCAATGAACAATTCACTGCCAATTTTTTTCCCAAGCAAAGCTACATCTACAGGGTAAAGGCCAACGGCTTTTTAAGGCACCAAATCAGAATGATGGTGGGACAATTATTACTCTTGGGTAAAGGAGATACCACTTTAGAGGAAATTGGCCTTTCTTTAAAAGGACTTCATACCAAAGAAATATTCCAAGTTGCCCCTGGTTCTGGCTTAATTCTCAATAAAATCGACTTCGAAGAAGAATAGTGCTTCATGCTTTTGATAGGTTTCCCAGTTATCCATATTTTGAACCAAGCCTATAACAAGCACGCATTTCATACAAAACTTTCGAGAAATGAACCTGAGAAGGTTACATTTATGAATCTGTTAATTCCTTGAAAGCTACTATTGCCATCATATTGCTCGCTTTGCTTACCCTCCCTTTCGGAGGCACTTATCTATTTCTGGAAATGGAGAAAGCTAAAGCAAAACAACATGCAGCCTTAGCAATAGCAAATGAAGAAAACCCTGTAGAAATGGTTCATTTGGCTTTTACAGCCGCCCAAATGAAAACGGACCTACGCTGGGAACACGATGGCGAATTCGAATATAAGGATCAGATGTACGATATTATTTCCCGAGAAGTAAAGGGCGACACCACCTACTTTTATGCTTATTGGGATAAGTTAGAATCACTTGTTAATCACAGGCTCAATGAACTGATTACACTTCACTTTGGCGGGAAATCCGACCAACAAGACGATAGTCAATTGGTTGTCTCATTGGTTAAGGCGCTCTATGTTCAGCCAAGTGCACCATCCACAACTTTTTTTCAAACCCAAGTTTCCACTGAATTTCTTGAGATCGAAATGATCTACGACCCTAGGTCGCAAGGAATAGATGGCCCTCCCCCACGTATAAATGCATAAACGTTGCTTTATCTAAAGCATCCTGGAAATTCTTTCCATGTATTATGGGCCCTATAGGCTCAAAAACAGTTTATACATCATTTTTTATTTTACATATGAAAAAATATTTATTCATATGGTGCTTTGTGCTATGTGCCTTTCAGGGCCTGGCGCAAACTGTTACCATTATTGATAAAAATACGGGTGAACCGCTTGAGTTGGCTACTTTAGCCAGCAATTCACCAAGGGCCTTTGCGGTTACAAACATTAAAGGCCAAGCCGATATTACCGCCTTTGAAGGCGCTGAGATCATCGAAGTAAGAATGTTGGGCTATGAAAAAGCGATGGTGAGTTATGCCATTCTTTCCCAAACAAATTATACCGTTGAACTGATCGTTTCCAAGTTATCGATGGATGACGTAGTGGTTTCGGCCAACCGTTGGCACCAAGACCGTCAAGACGTTCCTAATAAGATCACTACAATTACGCCTTCTGACATTCAACTACAAAACTCTCAAACTGCAGCCGATTTATTGGGTAGTACCGGGGATGTTTATATTCAGAAAAGTCAATTGGGTGGTGGCAGTCCAATGATTCGAGGGTTTTCTACCAACAGGTTATTAATCACAGTAGATGGCGTTAGAATGAACACGGCCATCTTCCGAAGTGGGAATTTACAAAACGTAATTTCCCTTGATGCATTTGCTACAGAAAGTGCTGAAATTCTATTTGGTCCAGGCTCTGTAATGTATGGCAGCGATGCTATTGGCGGGGTAATGAGTTTTAGGACTTTAAACCCACAGCTATCTCACTCAGACGAAACTTTAGTAAAAGGTTCAGCCGTAGCGAGGTACTCTTCTGCCAATGGTGAAAAAACGACTCACTTAGATATCAATGTGGGTTGGAACAAGTGGGCTTCGATAACCAGTTTTTCAAATTCTAATTTTGATGATTTGAGAATGGGCAGCAATGGACCAGACGATTATTTGAGACCATTTTATGTAGAGCGTCAAAACGGTGTAGATGTAGTGGTCACCAATGACGATCCTTTAGTGCAAAGACCTACTGGTTATGAGCAGACGAATTTGATGCAAAAAATCAGGTTCAAGCCTAATGCCAACTGGGACTTCATTTATGGACTACATTACTCCACTACTTCAAACTACTCTCGTTATGACAGACTGATCAGGACACGAGGTGGCTTACCAAGAAGTGCGGAATGGCAATACGGACCACAGGTTTGGTTAATGAATAATTTGACGGCCACCCATCAGGGAAACAGCAGACTATACGACCAAATGAATCTTCGTTTAGCGCATCAGTTCTTTGAAGAAAGTAGAATTGACAGAGACTTCAATAAACCAACCAGAGCTTCTAGGGTAGAAAAGGTAAACGCATATTCCTTCAACCTAGATTTTGACAAAGCCCTTAAAACAGGCACCGAATTGTTTTATGGTTTTGAAGCGGTTTATGATGATGTAAATTCAACAGGAACAGATGAAGACATCACCACTGGAGATGTTGTAGAAGGGCCAGCGCGCTATCCTCTATCCTCTTGGGCATCTTATGCGCTATATGCTTCATTGCAACACCGCATTTCTCCAAAACTATTACTGCAAGCTGGAACGCGCTACAACTACTTTAAACTAGATGCTAAATTCGATACGCGTTTTTACCCTTTCCCTTTTGAAACGGCTGAAATTTCGAATGGCGCTGTTACAGGTAGTTTTGGCTTGGTATTCAATCCAGAAACAGACATGACCATCTCTACCAATTTATCTACTGGCTTTAGGTCGCCAAATGTGGATGACGCGGGGAAAGTGTTTGATTCTGAGCCAGGTTCGGTAGTAGTTCCAAACCCAGATTTAGGCCCCGAATATGCCTATAATGCTGAATTGGGAATTGCCAAAGTCTTTAATTCATCGATAAGAATTGATGTAACAGGCTTTTATACACGATTAGAGAATGCCTTGGTGAGAAGAGATTTCACCCTAAACGGGCAAGATCAAATCATGTATAATGGTGAGTTGAGCCAAGTTCAGGCTGTTCAGAATGCTGCTTATACGAAGGTATATGGTATTCAGGCAGGTATTGAGTTTAAGTTCGATTCTGGTTTTGGGTTTTCTACGCGCTACAATTTTCAGCACGGAGAAGAAGAGCTGGATGACAGTTCCGTGAGCCCTTCCAGACATGCGGCTCCTTCCTTTGGGGTAACAAAGATTACTTACAGTCAACAAAATCTGAAAATGGATTTGTACGCCATGTATAGTGGCGCAGTGAGCTTCAACGACCTTCCGCAAGAAGAACAAGGCAAAGATTACCTCTACGCTGCAGACAGCAATGGAGATCCTTATGCACCAAATTGGTACACCCTTAACTTCAAAGCACTTTATAAACTATCCAACGGCATGACCATTAGCGGTGGGGTAGAAAATATTACCGACCAGCGTTATCGCCCGTACAGTTCGGGAATTACCGCTGCCGGAAGAAACATCATCCTTTCTTTGAAGGTTGATCTATAGTGGTTGTTTTGTTCATGGTGCGTTCTGTGTATACAGAACGCACCTATTTTTCTTGTATTACCTTCTATTTCTTTAGTGGATTTCCCACAAAAAAAGCGGCCAAAACATTTTGGCCGCTCTTGAAATATCTTACTGAGCCATAAAAAAGACATCAGCTACAACTCAATATCTTTAATCTTACGCTTGGCTTTCCAGTAGCCCCAAAGTAGCTTAGGGCTTATTGCTTTTTTCCGCGTTGGGCTTCAAGCATGTCCCACATTTCTTGTGGTATTTTCTCTAGATGGCTGAATTCTCCAGCGCCTTGTAGCCACTCACCGCCATCAATGGTAACCACTTCGCCATTTACGTAAGCCGAAAAATCGGACATTAGATAAGCAGCCAGATTGGCCAATTCTTGGTGTTCTCCTACCCTGCCTACTGGCACCAGTTTAGCGGGATCGAATTTCTTCACCAAATCACCTGGCAGCAAACGGCTCCATGCACCTTCCGTAGGGAATGGCCCTGGGGCAATCGCGTTCATTCTAATTTTATATTTGGCCCATTCTACCGCCAATGAGCGAGTCATGGCCAGTACGCCAGCTTTGGCGCAAGCAGAAGGCACAACATAACCAGAGCCTGTCCAAGCGTAGGTGGTTACAATGTTCAGTACGGTTCCCGGTTGTTTATTGGCAATCCATTTTTTACCCAAAGCCAAAGTGAAATTGGTGGTGCCTTTCAATACGATATCTATTACAGTGTCGAAAGCGCGGTTGGATAGGCGCTCGGTAGGGCTAATAAAGTTTCCAGCAGCATTATTCAAAAGTGCATGGATCTGGCCAAAACGCTCTTCGGTTACTTTTAGCACATTTTCTACTTGTTCGTAATCACGAACATCACACTGAACGGCCAATACCTTTCCACCCGTTTGAGCCTCCATTTCCTTAGCGGTTTGCTCCAATACTTCAATCTTACGGCTGGTGATTACCAAATTGGCACCTAATTCTAAGAAATAAGTACCCATGGCACGGCCAAGGCCTGTTCCTCCGCCCGTTACAATAATAGTCTGATCTTTTAGCGCTCCTTCTTTGAGCATTCCGTCTGTTCTCATAGTCTCTTTTGCTTCGATTACCAAGATATAAATTATTATGCATGCAGCACAATCTTTTTAAGGCCGTCCATCGTTAATGTCCGTGATTTTCTGATTCAGATTATTCATATTTGCGCCATATAAAACTTCTGCTATGAAACAGCTTCTTTCTTACTTCTCCATTGTTATAGTTCTTTCTTTATCCTCTTGTGTGGCAAAAAAAGAATTTGATGCACTGATGTCCGAGAAAAATGGGCTAACAACAGAGAAGGCGCAATTAGAAAATGAGCTATCTGTCGCCAATGAAAAAATCAACCGTTTAGAAGTTCAGCTCAATGATCTAACCACTGAGAAAAATGCTTTGCAAAGCGACTTCGATATCATCGATAAGGAACTAAAAGCCCTGCGCTCTGAACACGGAAGAATTAAAGGATTGTATGAAAACCTATTGACCAACAGCGGTCAATTGAACCAAGATTTGTCTCGTCAGCAAAAGCGCTTGTTGGCCATGGAAGAAGACCTGGGCATTCAGAAAAAGAGAAATGAAGAATTGGCAGAAGACTTAAGCAAACGCGAAGCCCGCGTTGCTGAACTAGAAAAGTTAATTACCGATAAAGAAGCCGCTGTGCAAGCGCTTAAAAACAAAGTAACCAATGCCCTACTCAACTTTAATGAGGATGATTTAAAAGTAGAAGTAAGAAACGGTAAGGTCTATGTTTCTTTGGCCGAGCAGCTATTATTCGGAACGGGAAGTATAGCCGTTGACAAAAAAGGTGTAAGTGCATTACAACAATTGGCCAATGCCATTAAGACTAATCCAGACATTAATATTATGGTGGAAGGCCATACCGACAATGTCCAGTTTTCTAGAAAAACCCAATACATGAACGACAACTGGGATTTGAGCGTACTCCGCGCTACTTCCATTGTGAGGATTTTGGTGGAAGGTGGTGTTACGCCTATGTCCATTACCGCTTCTGGCCGAGGAGAAAGCACTCCCGTTGCCGCAAATGATAGCCCAGAAAACAAAGCTAAAAACCGAAGAACAGAAATTATTCTGACGCCAAAACTGGACGAGCTCTTTAAGATTCTAGAGAACTATTAAACCATTTTCATCAGCATTTGATTTCACTGTTATGTCTACACAAAACGAGTTTTCGAAATACAGTTTAGAGGAACTGGAGAAAAAGAAAAAGCACTTTAAAAGGCTGCAAATCATGATGTTTGCACTGACTGCCGTCTCAGCCATTTTGCTTACAATTGCTGCCCTTGTAAAGCATAACAACCAAGCCTATCAGCTAATCCCCTTTCTGGTTATTGCTGGCGTAGTATTCCCGCTATTGGTCTTTATGCCCATCCGTAAGAAGATACAGGCTGAGATTGAGAGTAGGTAGTCTATTTCAAGCTGGAAAAGAATAAACTTTAAACGCTTTCTTCAGTAAACTTTAAACTCCCTCTCAAGGTGAAACCCACTCCATTAACTGAGCGCAAAGAATAGCACCATAAGTACCGAGCGCATAACCCAAAACAGCTAATAGCACTCCTACTGGCGCTAAAGCTGGGCTAAATGCCGAAGCCACAACTGGAGCCGAAGCAGCTCCGCCTACGTTGGCTTGACTGCCTACAGCCACAAAGAAGAAAGGCGCCTTAATAATCTTCGCCACGATAATCATAATGATCACATGAACGAGCATCCAACTGATGCCAATGGCAAACAGTCCTGGGTTGTCGAATACTTCGCGGATGTTCATTTGCATACCAATAGTTGCCACCAGAATAAAGATAAACACAGAGCCCAAACGACTAGCGCCTGCGCCTTCTAGTTTTCTGGCTTTGGTAAACGAAAGCCCTACGCCTATGGTGGTGGCAATCACGACCAACCAAAAGAAATCCGAATTGAGCGATGTGAGGTTATACTTATCAAGGAAATCGATATTTCGTTCCATTACCGGCTGAATGGAATCAGCTCCCCAACGGGCCACCGCAGTAGCGCCAAAACCTACAGCCAAAATAGTCATGACTTCGTTCAGGGTTGGTACCTTGGCGATACTCGCTTGATAGTCTTCTACCCTCTTTTTAAGATCATCAATAGCCGTTGTATCCGATTTCAACCAACGGTCTACCCTTTTGGCTTGATTGGCTCCATAGAGCAAAAATCCTGTCCATATATTGGCGCAGATCACGTCAATTACAATCATCTGAGAAAAGAGTTCATCGCTCACTTCATAAATCTCTTTCATGGACGCTTGGTTGGCACCACCACCAATCCAGCTACCCGCCACAGTAGTTAAACCTCTCCAAACTTCTTCAGCACCTCCAACATCCAAAACACTTGGGGCAACAGCCGAAATAAATAAAATGGCAATCGGCCCACCGATGACAATACCGATGGTGGCGGCAAAAAACATGATCAGCGCCTTTGGCCCTAGGTTAATAATTCCTTTTAGATCGATGCTCAGACAAAGCAAAACCAAACTGGCGGGCAATAAATAGCGCGAAGCCACAAAGTACAGGTTTGACTCTTCACCCGAAATTAAGCCCAAAGGCCAATTGAGTAATGCAGGTAAAAAGTAACACAGTAAAATACTAGGTACAATGGTGTAAAACTTCTTCCATAATGGTTTTGGCGAATGCGAAGTGTGAAATACTGCGGCAATGACAATCAGAAGTAAACCGAGAACTACGGCATCGTTAGTAAAAAATGGCTCCATGCTTATTTGAATTTCGAACCCTAAAAAAGGGAATTTTAATCGTATTTATAACCTTCTCCTTTATCTTCTTCCAATTGAACGCCTAAACCCAATACTAAACGGTTCACAAAATTGAAGTAAGCAATCACCAAAGCGGCATCTAAAATGGCCCTTTCCGCCATTCCAGCTTCTTTTAAAGGCGTTATGTGCTCAGCTTCATTCACCTTGCTAGGTGCCTTCGTTAAAGCTGCAGCATATCGACAGAGCAATAAATCCACTTCTTTGAGTTCTACCGTTTCGTAATTGTTCCAAAGAGCCTGCACTTTGGCTTCATCTTTCCAAAAATGATTAAGTGCAGCGCCATGGTGCGTTTGGCAGTATTCGCAATCGTTAACGGCCGACACTACCACGGCAATCATTTCGCGCTGATACCTTTTTAATGGTGACTGGCCAAACATAATTGTCATGTACAAATCCATGTGATTCATGATGGACTCCGGGTTTAGGCTTTGTATTTTATGCACTTCGGCCAACTTTCCACGGGTTTCCAATAAATGATCGTAAACCTCTTTCAGCTTTCCTTCCGCTTGGGCATGTTCAATTACTTCTATATAGGGCATAGTGTCGTTTTTAAATCGGCTACAATTTAGCAGATGACTTACCAGTAAGGGAATTTCTGAAAGATTTTATGACCAATGGGAAGCATGGGTTAATTTAAACACATATATTCGGGTTTTAAACTATTCAAATATGGCTAATAGAGGAGGTTTTTCAAGTCGGCTGGGTTTTATCATGGCGGCTGCCGGATCCGCAGTAGGATTAGGTAACATCTGGGGATTCCCTTATGAAGTAGGACAAGGCGGAGGTGCAGCTTTTGTGGTGATGTACCTCATTTTTTGTTTTGTATTGTGTTATCCGGTAATGGTTACAGAAATCGCTATTGGTCGAAAAACTCAAAAAAACCCCGTTGGAGCTTTCAACGCTTTGGGTTATAAAAAATGGAATTTTGTAGGAAAAATGGGAATCTTCAGTGGCTTCCTGATCCTTTCTTTCTATAACGTAATTGCAGGCTGGGCTTTCGGTTATGTGTACGAAATGGCGATAGGAAACTTTGACATCGCGACACATTTCAGCGAATTTGTTCAAGATGTATTTAAAGTAGGTGCTTACGGAATGGTGTTTATGGCCACTACAGCTTATGTAGTGTCTAAAGGTATTTCAGGCGGAATTGAAAAAGCGGCTAAATTCTTAATGCCATCGCTTTTGATCATGATTCTCCTTATTGTGGGGTACGCATTAACCTTACCTAATGCCATGGCAGGAGTTGAATTCTACTTGGTACCTGATTTCTCTAAAATTACTACTAGCGTAGTGATAAGCGCTTTAGGCCAAGCTTTCTTCTCCCTTTCTTTGGGAATGGGTGCGTTAATCACCTACGGTTCATACGTAAATAAGAAAGAGAACATAGTTTCTGCAGCGGCCTTTATTACGCTTGCCGATGTGGGTATTGCTGTATTGGCGGGGATGATGATCTTCCCTTTAATTGGCTTTATGACTGATGGCGCCATGGATAACGTAGGTAGCGGTCCAGGATTGATTTTCGAAACCTTACCTCAGATTTTCGGAACCATTGGAGGAACCTTAGGTGTAGTAGCTGGAACATTATTCTTCGTATTGCTTTGTTTCGCAGCCCTTACATCAACAGTATCTCTGCTTGAAGTGCCGGTAGCTTATGTAGTGGACGAAAAAAATATCAGAAGAAGCAGAGCGGTTTGGTTGGTAGCAGGTGCTATCTTCTTAATCGGTATTCCTTCTTTATTAGGAAATGGCTATTCAGACTTCTTTACAAACTTCATGACTTATCCTGGTTCAGAAACAGCTACAAATTTCTTAGGTTTTGTAAACAGTTTAGCGAATGATTCGCTACTACCTTTAGGAGGTTGTTTGATCGTTTTCTTTGCTGCCCATGTTTGGAAGAAGCACAATTTGGATGAAGAACTTTCTCATGGTGCACCTAATTACAAAGGATCTTTCCTTCAGAAATATTTAAACTTTGCAGTAGGTTACTTGGCACCAGCTGTTCTAGGATTCATTTTCGTAATGACTGTGTTAGAAACCTACTTTGGTATCAGCATCTTTTAATTACTGATCAGAATTTATGATATTGAACCTCTTCCATAAACGGAAGAGGTTTTTTTATTTATGAAGTTGAAGGAATTTTTGATTTTCGTGGCTATTCTAGGCCATTGCACTGCAGCCAAAGCACAATTTCAATTTATTGAAGGACGGTCTTACCTAAGTTATAAGACAACCACTCCTCTTAAGATTGATGGCTTAGGAAACGAAGCCACTTGGCAGGCAGCGCCATGGACTGATGCTTTTATAGATATTGAGGGTGATAAAAAACCCAAACCATATTTCGACACCAAAATGAAAATGCTCTGGGACAATGACTATTTCTATTTTTATGCCGAAATGGAAGAACCGCATGTTTGGGCCAAACTCACCAAACGTGATACCATTATTTTTTACGACAATGACTTCGAGATTTTTATCGATCCTGATGGTGACACCCATAATTACTATGAATTTGAAGTAAACGCCCTCAATACGGTGTGGGATTTACTGCTCACCCGCCCCTATCGTAATGGCGGATACCCCATAGATAATTGGGATATTAATGACCTGAAATCAGCTGTGCATGTCAACGGAACCCTAAACGATCCTAGTGATAAAGATAAAGGTTGGTCTGTTGAAGTGGCCATTCCATGGGATGCCCTGAGTGAAGCCACCAAGATGAAAATTCCTCCTAGAAATGGTGACCAATGGCGTTTAAACTTTTCAAGGGTACAATGGAAAACCGAAGTGGTGGATGGAAAATACGTAAAGCAGAGAAATACTAAAACAGGCAAAAATCTACCAGAACACAATTGGGTATGGTCGCCACAAAGGGCCATTGCCATGCACGAGCCTGAGTTTTGGGGCATTGTTCAGTTTTCAGACAAAAATGCGCTTGATGAAGGTTTTAGCATTGTAAAAATCAATCAAACTGATGAAGAGATCAGGCAAGTGCTTTACTACTTTCATCGTGCTCAAAATGACTTCAAAAGAGACCATAAATCATACGATCTATCCCTCAAGAATTTCAATTTACCTAAGAAAGTGGGACGATCCATCACAGTAACCTATAGCTTCAACAGTACCTATCAAACCTATTTATTAAAAGCACAAACCTCTGATACCACTTGGTTCATTAACGAAACGGGGCGCATCTGGAAAGAAATAAAACGATGAAAAAACGAGAATTTATAAAAAATATAAGCCTAGGCTCAGCCGCCTTTATGCTGGCCCCTTCCCTACTTACTTCATGCGGAACAGCCAGTTCCACTGAAGGTGATTTTAAATACTGGGTATGGGTTGACGGCAACAACGAAAAAACTCTAGCCGATTGGAAAACAGAATTAACAGGGCTTCGCGAAGCTGGAATTACTGGACTAATCATTGGCGGTGGACGCGGAATGCTTGAGAAACTGATTCCGATTGCACAAGAGCTTGGTCAGGAAGTACATGCTTGGCTCTGGACCATGAACCGCCCAGGCGACACCGAAGCGCAGGCGCATCCAGAATGGTATGCCGTCAGCCGAAATGGAGAGTCTAGTCTTGATGTCAATCCTTATGTGGGCTATTACCAATGGCTCTGCCCCTCTAAACCAGAAGTGCAGGAATATGTGAAGAATTTCATGGTGTCGCATTGCGATATCGAAGGGCTTTCGGCCATTCATTTGGACTATGTGCGCTATTGCGATGTCATTCTTCCCAATGGACTTTGGGCTAAATACGACTTAGTACAAGACCACGAAATGCCCGAATACGACTTCTGCTATTGCGAAACTTGCCAAGGCAATTTCGAGGCGGAACATGGCTACAGACCCGACAGCGTGGAAGATCCGAGCCAAGATGAAAAGTGGAGAAAATACCGATGGGACAGCATTACTAAATTGGTAAACCAAGTTTCGGCAGCAGTACATGCAGAAGGCAAGAAAATGTCGGCTGCGGTGTTCCCTTATCCAGAGTTAGCCCGAAAGCTTGTGCGTCAGTCTTGGAATGAATGGGATTTGGACATTGTGTTCCCAATGATTTATCACAACTTCTATGAAGAAGATATTCCTTGGATTGAATACGCTACGCAACAAGGCGTAAACGACTTAGATGGTAAATTTCCACTGCATACTGGTGTGTATTTGCCAGAAATGAAACCAGAAGAAATTGCTCAGGCCATAGCAGCCGCAAAAGCTGGCGGAGCCAAAGGCATGTCTTTCTTTTCGAATGGCGCTTTGAAAGACGAAAGACTGAAGGCCTTTGCGGCCGTGAAAAAACCCTGATGCAAAACATCCTTTCAGAATCAAAAGGAGCAAATCAATGAGGTTTGCTCCTTTTTTTATGAGAAAAGTCTTTAGACATTGTCTCAAACCCGACTCCAATAAACAATTACTAAATTAAGTTTCTTTTACCATTAAGTAATACAGCGCTATCTCTTCAAATATTTCTTTAATTGTACTCCAAACAAAGCAACATTGCTCCTTCTCATGAACTATCACAACCGAAAATTCAGATCTGTAAGCAATACAGAGAATGGAGAAACCTCTGCTGACACCATCTTTGAGTACAGGCAAGAAGGAAATATCCTCACTGCTCTATATCAAGGCGGACAAATCATTAAAGGTCATTTAATCGGTTCAGTAGATGACCAAGGCTATATCGACATGCGATACCATCAGGTAAACCGTAAAGGTGAACTCATGACCGGTAAGTGTCACTCTAGGCCTGAGGTGTTATCGAATGGAAAAATTAGGCTCCATGAAATTTGGGAATGGACTTCTGGAGATTTTTCAAAGGGAAATTCTATCTTGGAGGAACTTTAGTTAGCATAAACTCAAAACACAACATGCGTCATACTTTCCTATTGCTTGGCCTCCTATGGCTGGTTTCTTCTTGTGCCACAGTAATCAATGGCCGTTATTCTCAAGTAAGCATTAAGTCTGACGAAGCAATCAATTACATCTATGAAGGAGATACGGTTATAAACAAGCTGAATGAGCCTGTTACTTTTGTAGCCAGAAACAGTAGAGAACCCATAGCGGTATCCATTTTCACCGAAAAGCAGTCCAAACAAGTTTATATTCTTCCCAAAAAAGCAACTGTCTATTGGCTGAATACCTTTAGCCCTTATCTCTCTGGTTATTTGGTTGATGAAATCACAGGCAAGAAATGGAGGTACCCCCGAAAAGTATACATTAACATGGACTTGCCCGGCAATTCTTACACGCCTTACTTTCCTATGGATAGCACTTTACTGTACCGAAAAAACAAAATCGGATTCAATCCATTTTCATTTGCTTTAGCCTATCATCCAGGTGTAGAAGTAAGCTATGAAAGGCTACATGGTGATAAATTTGGCACTCAACTTAGTTACACTCATTTTTTAGCGAGAGACAATGAATACGCGCGAAATGCTAAAGGTTTTAGGCTTAATATAGAGGAGAAGTACTTCTTCAGGAGTTACGAGGGAACAAGATTGTATTTGAGTCTTGCCGCAGAATTTTTACATAAAACACATGATGCAGATATCGATTTCTATACACAAACAGCCTCTTATGAACGCTTCTATTTTTCGGAGAGAACGAAAATAGAGAAGACATTTTATTCTCTCACTCCGCATATTGGAATTCAACATTACCTCTCTAAAAGCTTGGTGGTTGAAACCTACATTGGACTGGGCTTAAGGTATAGAAAAACTACTCATTCATGGATACCTGATAATTATACCTATCGTGTATATGATCCTTTTCTTTGGGAATGGTTAGACATCGAATACGTTTCAAACAAACAGGAGACGCGCATTTCAGGAAACATGGACCTAAGTTTTAAATTAAGCTGGGCTTTTTAGACATCATCAGAGTATCTTTTTTTATGAAAACAGAAATGCTTCAAGTTGCACCAGTTTTACCTTCAGCGAATATTGAAAGGGATGTAAAGTGGTATGGCGAAAAGGCGGGCTTCAAATTGCTTTCAGGCGACTCAATGTATGCGGTGCTCAAGCGTGAAAACATATGCATTCATTTACAGTGGCATGCCGATACGAATGACGATCCTTTGAATGGAGGTTCGGTAATGAAGATTTTCGTAAAAAACATTCAGCCAATATTCGATGAGTTTGTAGCTAGAGGGACCGTTACCAAAGAAAAACTAAGGCTGAACACATCATGGGGCACCAATGAATTTGGCTTTTACGATTTGAATAACAATGCCCTATTTTTTGTAGAAGATATTTAATCCCTAAGAATGGAATAGGCCACGCTGAACACCAGCTGGCTTTGTCTTGGTACCAATTCCCTATCGATCAGCCTTCCCAAACTCTCTTCTGTTTTGCTTAAGCCAAACTCATATTTAAAATCGAGCAGGAGATTGTTAATATCAACCCCAAGACCAACCCTCCAAAGTACAGTCATCTGATTGTAATCTTTGGTTACGTTATACTTTTCATTCAGGAAATATTCATTACCAGAAAGCATCAAGCTAAAGCCGGGGCCGGTATCGAGTCTTAGGTTACCAATATTTACCCCTATCGAAACAGGGACTTCAAGTGTAGTAAACTCATAATCGGCACTGGGATTAAACCCATTTACATCATTGTAATTCAAAAAGTCAATTCGGTTCTGAGCTGTAGCAATTAGTAATTCGGGTTGAAAGTAAACATTGTTCACTCGGATTTTAGTGAAAAAACCAAACTGGTACCCAATCTCATTTCCTTCTTCTGGAATTCTTACGTAGTCGCTGTCAATTCTAATTTTCGGACTCACAACTTTGACAACTGGGCCTGCCTTATAAGTTACATCATAAATATCTTGAGCAGAGCAGAATGAAAATGAACCAATAAGGACGATAATGGCTATCGAACTCCTTAAAATCATTTTGTTCCATTTTATCAATTGCATATCACCCAATATTCAATAATTTTAGCTTTCAAATTTAGATAAATTAAATCGAAATGGAGTCAAACGAAGCGTTTCAAAACGCACTAAAAACTGTCGATACTTTAACCCAACGACCATCCAATGAGCAACTTTTAAAGCTATATGCGCTTTACAAGCAAGCCACCCACGGAGACAATGATACCGACAGACCAGGAGGTTTTGATTTTAAGGCTGCCGCCAAATACAACGCTTGGGAAAAGATTAAAGGACAAAGCAAGGAGGAAGCAATGAAAGCCTATATCGACCTTGTAAACGAATTAAAATCCGCTGAAAACTAATTTCACAATAGCCTTTATCGAAAGCCGTTTTAGCCTAAGCAACAACAATTAATAATATTTTTCTTCGCATATTGCGAGCGGTTAAGTCAAAATTCAAAATAAACAACAATGGGATTATTTAGTTTCGGAAAGAAAAAGAAGAAACCTGCTAGGTCATGTGATTTAGAAGGCTCACTATTAGAATTTGGTGAGGGTTATCTTCTAACATCCGCACAGATTATCAAATCAAAACGCTTCTGGGATAACAAAATGATTGAGCCTGAAACACTGGCTTATTCAAAAGCTCATTTTCAAAGAAATGATGATATGGGTACCAAAATGCGCACAATGATTTTTCAAAAGTACAGCAGCCAAGAAAAACCTTGGTTATTGGGTGACGGTCAGGTCAATCAATTTGAAATTGATAAAGAACAAGCCAAAGAGTATGCCCGTCAATGGTGGGAATCTAGCTTTAGCTTCACTCCTCCTTCCGTAGGCGCTGCAGACAAGAACATGGATGCAGAAGAATATGAAAAATGGCGCGATTATGCCATTAACAAAGCCGGAGAAGAGCAACTCAGCAAAATGAAATAAGCGCTCTCAGGGTATACAAATAATTAATTATCCGTCAGTTCAGAATCTTTTAGATCATGAACTGACGGATTTTTTTTTGTTTCTACTCCTCCACCCTCAAAAGCCCAAGTACCCAAAGGTCTGGAAAAGAAACTTTCCAAGGCTAATCATGTTTGTTATACACATTATACACAACTTCAACCTCTTTGGTCGACTTATTGTATTGTCAGTTTCTGAAATCAGATTGCTTAATTTTTCCAACATTAACTAATAATGTGTATTTTGATTTTAGCATATATAAATTCCATACATTCGCCCCGAAAATCCAAAACTCAATATCTAATTGAGCCTGAGATTGTAACAAACGATAACTAATGAAAAAGTGCTTCTCTGTTTTGATGAACTGTCTGATCTTAGGTGTTCTAATATCAAATCAGTCTTTTGCTCAAAAAGCCTCGAATGAAACGATAATAAAAATGGTTGAGTCTTTCAAAAAAGACAACCGAGGCCCGTATCGCGATATTCGCTGGTTTTGCATCGATGGCTCTGTTGTACCACCGCAAGAACGTTGTGCAGAGCTAGGCGGGCTACAGCGCGCTCGCTATAAAACGGAAGTCGAAGCATTGGCCAAAACGAACCATATTTTTCTTGGTCAAATTCTAGCCAAGACCCAAAACGAAGATTTCTGGGATGAAAACTTTCAACAATCTCGACTTAAGCAATACCAACTGGAGCAATTCTTAAGGGCCAATGACAACGGTTGGGTAAATGAAAAGGCACAGTTTTATAGAGGTGCTTATCAAACCGAAGATGAAGACAATTGGGGTATTGAGTTTTACACTTGGCTATTGGAAG
>CAXBPM010000020.1:0-17942 GCA_963977345.1 uncultured Roseivirga sp. | reverse complement strand
CACAGTAAAAAACAGAATTCACATTGCCAGAAAACTTTTAAAGGATAAATTAAGCATATATAAAACCCGTTAATTAAATAGCCTCTATGAAAAACGGCAAGGTGGTAGTAATAGGTGCTGGATTTGCCGGGTTTTCTGCGGCCATTTGCCTAGCCGATAAAGGTTTTAACGTTAAGATATTAGAAAAAAACCCCTCCATAGGAGGAAGAGCCCGACAGTTTAAAGAGTCGGGCTTTACTTTTGACATGGGCCCTAGTTGGTATTGGATGCCCGATGTTTTTGAATCCTTCTTCAATCAATTCGGAAAAACAACTGCCGACTATTACGAACTCATTCGACTCGATCCTTCTTATCAAGTCATCCATGGCAAAAATGATTTCATGCCCATTCCTGCCAATATGCAGGAGCTCGAAAAGTTATTTGATTCCATAGAGCCTGGCGCAGGAGAACAACTCCGGAAATTTCTGAAAATAGCCGAGTACAAATACGAAGTAGGGATCAATAAATTCGTTTACAAACCCAGTAGATCCATCTTGGAGTTTGCCAATCCAAAACTCGCCATTGATGCTGTAAGACTTCAAATCTTCCAGTCGATGGCCAAGCATGTTCGGAAGTTTTTTAAGAACGAAAGGCTTATTCAGTTGATGGAGTTTCCTGTGCTATTTTTAGGGGCATTACCTGAAAACACTCCTGCCATGTATAGCTTAATGAACTATGCCGATATGGCTTTGGGTACCTGGTACCCAAAAGGCGGCATGTATAAAATCATTGAAGCGCTGGAAAGTCTGGCCAAAGAAAAAGGGGTTGAAATTCTCGCCAATCACGAAGTAACGTCCATCAATTATTCAGGGAAAAAAGCCACTAGCGTAAGTACAAATCAAGGTGATTTTGAGGCAGATGTGGTAGTTGCTGGAGCCGACTACCATCATGTGGATAGCATGCTGCTCGATAGTGAGACTAGAAACTACGATGAAGCTTATTGGGACAAACGCGTGATGGCGCCAAGCTCCCTGCTATACTATGTAGGGGTGAACAAAAAATTAGATGGTCTTCTTCATCACAACCTATTTTTCGATACCGATTTTGGGCCGCATGCTCATGACATTTATACCGACCCTAAATGGCCAGACAAACCTCTTTTCTATATTTCGGCACCTTCAAAAACGGATGACACTGTTGCGCCAGAGGGTTGCGAAAATATATTTATGCTCATTCCAGTTGCTCCCGGTCTAGATGATACTGAAGAAATTCGAGAACACTATTTCGACCTAATGTTGGAACGAATGAAAGATAGAATGGGGCTCGATTTTAAAGAAAACATAGTATTCAAGCGATCCTTTGCGCATAAGGACTTCGTAAGTGATTACAATGCTTTTAAGGGTAATGCATATGGTTTAGCAAACACATTAAACCAAACTGCGATTTTAAAACCGCAGTTGATAAACAAAAAGTTAAACAATCTGTTCTACACCGGCCAACTAACGGTACCTGGGCCTGGAGTTCCGCCCAGTTTGATTTCAGGACAAGTAGTGGCAAAAGAAATTATCAAGGACTTCGCCTGAATGGCGAAGAGATTTTGTAAATTATAAAGATGGATTTATTCAACCAAACCTCACTGGAGTGCAGCAAGCTAATTACCCAACGCTATAGCACTTCATTTACCTTAGGAATAAAGACCTTGGATAAGAAATTCCATTTGCCTGTTTACGCCATTTACGGTTTTGTCAGGTATGCCGATGAAATTGTAGATACTTTCCATGATTTCGATAAAAGAACACTCCTTCAGAATTTCAAAACAGAAACCTATAAGGCCATTGAAGATGGTGTAAGCTTCAATCCAGTTTTGCATTCCTTTCAACTTGTGGTGAACAAATACAAAATTGACCATGATTTGATTGAAGCATTCCTTCACAGTATGGAGTTAGATTTGGAAGAAACCACCTATGACAAAGTTGGTTATGACCAATATATCTATGGGTCAGCCGAGGTGGTGGGTCTTATGTGTTTGAAAGTATTCTGTGAGGGAAACCAAGAGCAATTTGATTCACTAGTAGCGCCTGCTAAAAAGCTTGGTGCGGCTTTTCAGAAAGTCAACTTCATAAGAGATATCAAAAGTGATTACGAAGAAAGAGGCAGAGTTTATTTTCCCGGAGTGGATTTTAACGAATTCACAAAACCGACAAAAGATTTAATTGAACTCGATATTCAAAGAGATTTTGACGATGCCCTAGAGGGTATTTTAAGATTGCCCAAAGGAGCTAAACTGGGTGTATACTTAGCGTATAGATACTATTTAAAACTTTTCAGAAAAATAAAAAGATTACCTGCTTCGCGCATAAAGCAAGAGCGAATACGAATTAAGGACAGCATGAAAATGCGCATTCTATTGATGACTTATTTCCAACATAGAATCAAAGTGCTTTAGTATTCGTTAAAACTAGCAGCTTATATAAACGATAGAAAATTAAACAAAATAGTTAAACACTTGTTTGTGATCGCATGTTTGACCTTACTGTAGAAATCGACCCTAATTCAGGCTTCTGTTTCGGAGTAGTTTATGCCATTGAAATGGCTGAAGACATTCTGGACGAAACAGGTACGCTTTATTGCCTAGGTGATATTGTGCATAACGATGAAGAGGTTAGACGACTAGAATCTAAGGGATTGAAGATCATTAATCATGAAGAGTTCATGGTTTTGAAAAATGTGCCTGTTTTGATTCGTGCCCATGGCGAACCCCCTTCAACCTACCAATTGGCCCTAGAAAATAACATTGAGCTGATAGACGCCTCTTGCCCAGTAGTTTTAAAACTTCAGAATAGAATTAAAAACTCATTCGATAAGGAGGAAAACATCTACATCTATGGCAAACACGGCCATGCCGAAGTAGTTGGGCTTTTGGGTCAAACCAACGAAGAGGCTGTAGTTTTTCAGAACTTAGAAGAACTCGATTTGGCTACAATGCCCAAAGAAATAACCCTCTACAGCCAAACTACGAAAAGCACAGATAGCTTTTATGAAATCAACAAGGTGCTGGCTGAAAACGGAATCACTGTAAATACAAACGACACCATCTGTCGTCAGGTATCCAATCGAGATAAAGAACTGCGCGATTTTGCCAAAAACTACGATCGCATTGTGTTTGTAAGCGGCACCAAATCTTCAAACGGAAAGGTGCTTTATAATGTGTGCTTAGATCAAAACCCAAACACTTACTTTGTTTCTTCCATTGCTGATGTAAGGTCAGAATGGTTTGCAAAAAATGAACGTATTGGTATTTGCGGGGCTACCTCCACGCCAATGTGGCTTATGCAAGAGGTTCAGCAACACTTGCAACATCTCTGATTGAATATTCCTTTCTTTGTAGTATGAATAGCATCAAAAATCATTTTGGGGTGATTATCGCGCTAATCATTATTATGACTTGGGGAGTTTGCCTGGCCTTTGGCTTGAATATGAATTTCAACTTTTCTTCTCCTTTACCCTACCTGCTTGTCCTACTCCAAATGCATTTGTACACGGGGCTTTTCATTACTGCCCATGACGGAATGCATGGTACCATTTCTAAAAACAAGCAAACCAATAAACTTATAGGCACTGTCAGTGCTTTGCTTTTTAGTTTCAATTTCTACTATAAACTTTACCCGAAGCACCACGAACATCACCGATTTGTAGCCACAGATAAAGATCCTGATTATCACCATGGAAGCTTTTTTCCTTGGTATTTAAGTTTTTTGAAACAGTATATTACTTGGCAGCAAATCGTTTTAATGGCGATTAGCTTCAATATTCTCAAGCTCTTTTTTCCAGTAGAAAACCTAGTCGCTTTCTGGATGTTGCCCGCTGTACTCTCTACTTTCCAGCTTTTCTATTTTGGCACCTATTTACCGCATAGGGGTCATCACTCTGCGGACAATAAGCACTTTTCGCGAAGCCAAAAGAAGAGCCACCTTTGGGCTTTTTTAAGCTGTTATTTCTTTGGCTACCACTATGAGCATCATGATTCCCCAGGTACGCCTTGGTGGCAATTGTACAAAGTGAAAGGAAAGATTAATCTGGACTTTCAGAAAAAATAAAGGCCACACCTCAGTGTAGCCTCAATTCAAAATTTTAATGCTTTTTTACTTAATGCGTGTCGTCAGTATCGATAGCGCCATCCACAATATTAATGGTTCGCTTACCATAAGCCGCATTTTCTTTTGAGTGCGTTACCTGCACAATCGTCATTCCTTCGCTGTTTAGCTTTTGGAAAAGCTTCATAATTTCTTCGGCTTGGTCTGAATGAAGGTTACCCGTTGGCTCATCGGCCAAAAGCAATTTAGGCTGACCAATTAGCGCACGTGCTACGCCCACTAATTGTTGCTGTCCACCTGAAAGCTGTTCTGGGAAAAGATCCTTCTTGGCCACCATTTGGAAACGGTCTAGCATTTCGGCCACCAAACTTTTTCTTTCAGAAGACTTAACGCCTTTATATAAAAGTGGGGTTTCGATGTTTTCATAAACCGTCAGCTCGTCAATCAAATGATAAGCCTGAAATACGAATCCGATATGGTGCTTATGAAGTTCGGAACGCTTTCGTTCCTTCATTTTATGAATAGGCTCATCCAAAAAATAATATTCACCTTGAGAAGGCTCGTCAAGCATTCCAATAATGTTCATTACTGTGGATTTTCCAGCGCCACTGGGGCCCATGATAGTAACAAACTCGCCTTGCTTAATTTCTAGATCGATACCCTTGAGTATGAAGGTTCTCTGGTATTTTGAATCGATGAATTTATCGACATCATTTAGTTTAATCATTGTGGTTGATTTAGATTCTGACCTTTCTGCATTTACCAATTAACATGCCAAGGCCTAATTTATTCATACTAAGTAGTTAAGCAAAGCAAACACATTTAAATATGTTCGGTAACGATCACATGCGTTCGATTTTGACACTGAAATCAGTCAATTCTTAACGCGTTTACCGGATTAGATCTAGCGGCATTCAAGGTTTTATAGCTAATTGTGGCCAGTGCGATTACCAAGGCTCCCAAGCCGGCTAGAACAAAAGTAAAAGCTCCGAGGTTTACTTTGAATGCAAAGTTCTGAAGCCACCAATCCGACAGGAAATAGGCCGCAGGCGCAGCAATCAAAAACGCGACAATAATCAAAATCATAAAATCCTTGGAAAGTAGCAGAAGCACTTGCGCGACTGAGGCACCCAGCACCTTTCTCACTCCAATTTCTTTAATGCGCTGTTCTGTAGCAAAAGATGCCAAACCAAATAGGCCGAGACAAGCAATGATAACGGTCAATATCGCAAAGAAAATAACAACCTGACTAAGTTGCTCTTCCGACTGATAAAGTTGATTCAAGTCGTCCTCCAAAAATGAATACTGAAAGGGTTGCTCAGGGGCAAACTGCTGCCAAGTGGTGCGGGCCGATTCAACCGACTCTACCACTCTGTCGGGGTTTACTTTGACGTATATATATAAGTTAGACCCAAAAAGTGGCCCATACATAGTTGACTCCGTTTTGCGCTGCAGAGGTTCAAAGTTGACATCCGCTACTAGCCCAATCACTTTTTTGTTCACCCAATTCTGACCTTGATTGATTTGTATGATTTGACCGAGAGGATTCTCTAGAATATTGAGTTCTCTTGCTGCTTGCTCGTTTAACAAAATATTTTGAGTAGAATCACTTGGCATCGACCTGTCGAAGTCACGCCCTTTCAGGATTTCGATACCGAAAGTGCTCATGTAGTCGAAATCTGTACTAATTCCTGCAAGGTTCAAACTACCCTCATCGTCTATTACAGTTTCAGATTTTATGAAAATAATAGGCCTTAACCCACCAGGCTTACTCATAGAAGAAGTCACACCCTCGATGGAAGGATTTTTCATCAGTTCATTCTTAAAAGCATCAAGCTGAGGAGTTACGGCATTGCGCGTATTCGAAATAACGAGCATGTTCTTCTTCTGAAAACCCAACGACTTATTCTTCATGTAGGTCAGTTGGTTGTAGACCGTATAAGTACCTATCATGAGCATGATAGAAATAGCAAATTGAAAAATGACCAATCCTTTTCTTAAACTACCTGAGCTGTTCATTCCAGGCGCCAACTTACCCTTGAGCACTACAACTGGCTTAAAGGACGAAAGAAAAAGCGCAGGGTAAATTCCCGAGCCAAAACCAATAAGGACTATCACAGTCAACAGTACCATAACAACCCTAAGTTGAAACAGCATGTCGATGGTTAAAGCCTTGCCAGTAAAGTCGGCCATTAAGTTAATAGTTGCTCCAATTACAGCAATGGACAGCATGGCAGAAATGATTACCAAAACCACAGACTCTCCCATAAACTGGCCTATCAACTGGTTTTTGTAAGCCCCAAGCACTTTTCTGACCCCAACTTCCTTTGCTCGTTTTGCGGACCTGGCCGTGGCCAAATTCATGTAATTGATGGCGGCAATTAAAAGGATAAAAATAGCAATGGCCGAAAAAACATACACCACATCCATGCTACCGTTGGGTTGCATTTCATTTCTCAAATTTGATTTAAGATGAATATCTGTCATGGCAATCAAAGATGGATTGACCCTGATGCTATTGCTTTCTTCAACGTACTTTGCCTTTAGTTCAAGCATTTTCTTGTACACCAAATCTGCTGACTTTGGTGAATTAAGCTTAATGTAGGTAAAGGCTCCTCCACCATTCCAGCTATTGAGGTTTGCAGGATTATTGGGGTTTCGGATGGTTTCCAAAGAGAGCAACATCTCAAAATTCATGTGCGAATTAGCAGGAACATCCTCCATGATCCCACTCACCAAATAACGGGCATCCTGATTGCCCTTTAAGGTCAGTATTTCTCCTACCGAATTCTTCTTTCCAAAAAATCTTAAAGCTGCCTTTTCTGTAAGTACCACCATTAATGGCTCATCGAGTACTTCGCTGCGGTCTCCAAAAATCAGCTTGAAATCAAAAAACTCGAAAAAAGTAGAGTCAGCGTAAAAAGCATCTTCAGTTTGGAAGAGCTCATTGTTTACTTCAAAAATTCGCTGTTGCCCATTGCCTGTTAGTCGTGTAAATCCAGTAACCTCTGGCACTTCCGTAAGCAAAGAAGGCCCAATACCGCTTGGCCCATTAGGGTATTTATATTCCCCACTGCTTAATTGTAGTGCATTATCAACCCGATAAATCAGGTCGGCATCCTTATGAAACCGATCGAAACTGACCTCGTATTGCACTACTAAAAAAATGAAGAGAAAGCAGGTGATACCCAGTGTTAGCCCAAAAATGTTAATACCTGAATAGCCCGGGTTTTTGAGAATACTTCTAACCGCTATTTTTAAGTAATTCTTAATCATTATACTCGATTTGAATTAAGCAGCCATACGTTTACATACACCATCTAGCTGAACTGCATATTTGAAGTTACACTAAATGCCGAACCCATTCATGCCGCTCAAAAAAGAACTACGGATTTACAGGAGCTTAATCCAGCTATTATTCCTAGACGAAAACTTAAAAGGTATAAAAGCTTGCCGTATCTTGAGGCGGGAAGAACAACATGGCACACAAAAACGCTAGTATAGAAAGCACAAAGCCAATCATAAAGGTGGTATAGGCTATTCGCAACAAGCGGTATTTTTTACCGAGTACTACCCCCAAAAAATAAATATCCTTGGTAAGACTTCCGTAAAGGTAATCACTGTCTTTCATCATTTCGCGCATACCCCATTGGTAGCGGTCCAGTTTCATTTTATGAAAATTACCAAAGAAGAGGAGGTTGGTTTTTTTGCTCAAAACATCTTCATCGGTAAACACACCAGAAGAAACATTAGGCCTAGTAGCTAGAATCGCCAAAACTATCGTAAACAAGCAAACAACAATGAGCATTATTGTGGGTATGATGAGGTTTGGATATTCATAAATCTTTCTGAGTAAAACAGAAACCACCACTGAAAGGATAATGGTGTTTACCGAAATCATAATGTTGGCCTTATTATCAGCCATGGCACTTAGCTCTAAGTGATTTTTAGAGGTGGTTCGAAACATGGTTTCAATACCTCTGTCGGGCTTAAGCACTATTTTACTTTCTAGCTTTTCAATTTTTTTCTCCAGCTTTCTGATGTATTTATCATCCTTTCCAGCTCCTTTATTCTTCTTTTTAATAGATTTCAGGTTCTCTTTTTTAATAGGTTCCAAATGCTGCTTTGCGTAATCGGTAAAGTACTTGTGATCTTTAAAGAAGTTGAAATTCATGTTATTCCAATCTTCCATCTTTATCTTATGCCCCTTCACTTTCTCAATCTCCGTATGCATCTTTTCAGCCATCATTCCGTAATCAGTGCACGCCAAGTGATGTAAGTCGGCATCGCATAAAACCTCTTCCAATAAATTCTTTGGGGCCTGTGGCATTTGAGTGGCCATAATACAGCCTACCACCTCATTTATTTTTTCTTCGGAATAGTTTTCTTTTTGCAGAAAATCACGAGCCAATTCAGCACTCGCTTTTTCATGCTTTATACACCCATTACAATAGCCCAAATCGTGAAACCAAGCCGCAATGGTTACAATTTCCAATTCATGTTCAGAAAGCCCACTTTCTTTACCAATCATTTTTGCAGCCTTTACTACCCGTGTAGTATGGTACAAATCGTGGTAAACAAAGTCGGAAGGGATCTCATTTTGGAGAACCTTCTCGGCATATAATGCTACCTTTTCTAGTATTGAATCCTGATCATTCATTCCTTAAATATAATCTGCTCATTCTTTATAACATAAAAGTACCCAGCAGGGTGAATTATATATATGTTATTTTTGTTCGCTAGAACATGAAACGAACGTCTTTTCTATTCATTATTATATACCTCTTCACTTTTCAGTCTTCGGCTTGGAGTCAAGGTAAAGAAAGCTTTCCCTATAACCTTGAATCTCCTTCAGTTACCTATAGACTTCCCTCAATATTAGAAGAAATATCCGCACTTAGTTATTACGCCCCCAATCAATTGGCGGCCCTAAACGATGAACAAGGCCGGGTTTATATCTATGACCTTGACAAAAAAGAGATTATTCAACGTATTAGATTTGAAGGCAATGGCGATTTTGAAGGCTTAGAATTGGTTGGCAAAGACATGTACGCTATAAAAAGCAATGGAAAGCTATATAAGTTCAATATTGACATTGAAGGCGTTGTTGAGACCATTGACACCCCTTTCACCTCTGAAAATGATGTTGAAGGTCTTGGTTATGACAAAAGCAGCAATAATTTACTGATTGCCTTAAAGGGAAAAGGGGATATTGATCATGTCAAAGTAAAAGGCAAAGCAGTGTATGGCTATAACCTGACCACGGAAAAATTCTCAAAAACACCACTTTTCATTTTACAAGACAAAGACATCGAACGCGTGCTAGGTTCAAACAGCTCAAAATTTCGACCATCGGCCATTGCTGTTCACCCCATAAGTGGCGACATATATATGATTGCCTCGGTAGGTTCTGCCTTAGTTGTTTTTAACAATGACGGCAGCCCTAAAAACTTGAGCATTTTAAAGAGAAGCCTTTTTCCTCAACCAGAAGGCATTGCCTTTATGCCAAATGGCGACCTATTTATATCGAATGAAGACGATCATGGAGGCACAATTCTCCGTTTCAACATGAAACAAAATTGAGCACTCTAATTTGAATTTTTTACTTTAAAACACTATGAAAAACTTTGCCTTAGTAATCATAAGTCTCTTTTTGTTTGGAACATCAGCTTATGGTTTTCAGGAAAAGGAAGCTCCTATCTATTCTGTTTTTCTAATAGGCGATGCAGGCGAACCCGGCAAAAATCCAGTACTGGACTTACTAAAAATAGAGCTTGACAAAGTAGGAGACCGAGGGGCAGTACTTTTTCTTGGTGATAATATTTATCCACAAGGAATGCCGCCAAAAGGGCACAAACTAAGGGCCAAAGCCGAAATTGCTATTGATGGCCAAATCAATGCGGTTAAAGATTTTAAAGGGAAAAAAATCTTCGTTCCTGGAAACCATGACTGGGCGCAAGGCAGGCCTGATGGGTTGGATTGGTTGCAAACCCAAGAGAAGTATGTAGAAGACAAGCTCGACAGCCAAGATGTTTGGATTCCAACCAGGGGTTGCCCTGGGCCTATTGAAGTGGACTTAAATGACAACATTACCCTCATTGTGGTAGACACCCAATGGTTTTTACATCGTGGAGATAAACCTGGAGAAGGCTCGGACTGCGAAGCCACCACAATAGTAGAAGTGGCCGCCAATTTTCAAGATGCACTGAAAAGAAATGCACATAAAAAAGTGATTGTGGCCTCACATCACCCCATGTATACCTATGGAATTCACGGAGGAGTGTTCAGCTTAAAGGATCACCTTTTTCCACTTACCGCCTCAAAAAAGTTGAAGAATCTATATCTTCCCCTGCCTGTTTTGGGCTCTATCTACCCTCTCTACAGAAAGTGGTTCGGCAATATTCAAGACACTTCTCACCCCGTGTACCGTCAGTTCCGTGATGCCATGGTTTCACTTATGAAAAACCATCCTGACATTATTGATGTAGCTGGCCATGAGCACGCCCTCCAACATATTCAAAAAGAAGGGATGGACTTTGTTGTAAGTGGAGCGGGTTCAAAAAACAATGCCCATGTAAAGCAAAAAGGTGATGCACTATTCGCCACCAACACCGTAGGCTACGGCCGTTTGGACTACTACTCAGATGGCAGAACCGAATTAAAATTCATTACCCCAGAAGAAGAGAAACCTTCTGAAATTTACGCCACGGTAATTTCAGAGAAACCGTTTAAGCCTGCTCCTGATGATTTACTAAAGTCCTTCGCCAACCTTTCCTTCGCTGGCCGAGATACCGTTTTTGCCGCAAGCGAACTTTACCATGAGCGAAGCAACTTCCATATAAACATGTTTGGTCAAAACTATCGTAATGAATGGGCGGCAAAAGTTAAAGTCCCTTTTTTCGATATAGGTATTGAAAAAGGTGGATTGGAGATTCTTCAAAGAGGAGGAGGACACCAAACCATATCGCTTAGGCTAGAAGCTGAAAACGGGAAGCAATATGTGCTGAGATCGATGGATAAAAACCCAGCCCTTACCTTGCCTCAAGAGTTTCGCAAAACCTTTATCAAGTCCATTGTTCAAGATGGAATTTCAGCTTCCCACCCTTATGCACCTTTCATTCTACCTCCTTTAGCGGATGCAGCAGGAATCTTCCATACCAACCCCAAAGTGGTTTACATTCCTAACGACCCAAGGTTCGGAATTCACAGACAAGATTTTGCAAACACACTCGCCTTATTTGAAGAAAGGCCAAACAAAGAAAATATTAAAGAGCCCTTTTTTGGAAGTGGAGATGATGTATTGTCAAGCCCAGATTTATATGAAAAACTCAGGAAGGACAATGACAATCATGTAGACCAAGTTTTTGTGGCTCGAAACCGCCTCTTTGATTTCTGGATAGGTGATTGGGATCGCCATGACGACCAATGGAGATGGGTTGAGTACGATAAGAAGGATGATGAAAAATTATACAAGCCTATCCCAAGAGATAGAGATGTAGCCTTTTTTGCGGGTGAAGGCCTTTTCAAAAAAGTAGCCTCCTCAAAATGGGCCCAGCCTGCGTTAAGGGGTTTTCATGATGATATTGATTACTTGCCAAGCATGGGGTCCTACCGTATTCGCTACTTTGATCGTATTTTCATGACTGAGGTTTCAATGGAAAGCTGGATAGCGCAAGCCCGTGAACTGAAAGCCGCACTAACCGATGAAATCATCGAGTCATCTATCAGGCAGTGGCCCGATGAAATTTATGATTTGCACGGAGAAGAGATCATTCGAAAGCTGAAAAACAGAAGAGATAATCTGGAGAAATACGCAAAGGATTATTATCTCTTGATTTCAAAAGAAGTGGATGTTTTGGCCAGTGACAAGCAAGAACTTTTTAAAGTGGAAAGACTGGATGATGAACACACGAAAGTGACGGTTCAAAAGATTTCCAAAAAAGGAAATTTGCAAACCATTTATGAGCGCACCTTCAAAACTTCGGAAACAGACGAAATTCGTCTTTTTGGTTTTGATGGAAACGACAGATACGAAATTACAGGAGAAGTAAATAAAGGCATTAAAGTAAGAATTATTGCTGGAGACGATGACGATGTTATTGTTGACAATAGCAAGGTGAGAGGCCTTGGAAAAAAGACAATTGTTTATGACACAGAGAGCGGTACTGATTTACAAGTGAGTTCTGAAACCAGAAACTTAACCACAGACAAAGACCCCAATATCAATGCCTACAATCGTCAGGAGTTTGATTTTAACCTTTTGGCTCCGCTTGCCTCAATCAATTACAACTCAGATGATGGTGTATTCTTAGGAGGTGGTGTTTACATCAAAACAGATGGTTTTAGAAAGGCACCTTACGCCACCAAGCATAAGATTTTGGGTAGCTACGCCATAGAGACTTCTTCTTATCAATTCTCATATGACCTTGATATAACTGATGCTTTTGGGAAGTTGGATTTCTCGCTATCGGCCGAAGCCAAAGCGCCCAATTTTGTAAACAACTTCTTTGGAATGGGCAATGAAACTCCATACGATAAAGATTTAGATGAGAGATATTACAGAACTAGGTTCGAAGAGTATGCAGTAAAGCCAACATTGACTTTAAACCTTGGAAAGAATACTTCTCTTAATTTTGGACCAACGTTCAGAACGGTGGAAGTTGAAGAAAGTACCGATAGGTTCATTAGTGACTTTGCTAATACCGACCCGCTAGGCGTCAACGTTTTTGAACGTAAAACTTATGCTGGCGGAACTGTTGGCTTTCACTTTATTGAAACTTCAGATCAGCTAATTCCAAAAAGCGGATTAAACTTCAATGCCGTTTTAGACTACAGTGCTGGCATAAACAAACTTTCTGGCAATAGCGCCCATTTCAAAACCGATGCTTCTTTCAGATGGAGTTTCCACGAACCTTCTAGAACCGTATTTGCTACAAGGATGGGTTACGAAAAGAGCCTTGGAGATTTTGAGTTTTTCCAATCGTCTCAACTGGATGGTTTTAATACTTTAAGAGGCTATAGACGTTATCGTTTTTCAGGTGAAAGTAGCTTGTACCATCAGGTAGAAATGCGAGTGAAACTGTTCGATTGGAGGTCATTCTATCTTCCTTCACAAGTAGGGATGATTTTATTTAATGACCTCGGCAGGGTTTGGGTAGACGGAGAGGATTCGAATAAGATTCACCACGGTTATGGCGGTGGGTTTTATATTACACCATTCAACTTCGCAGCTATTAACGTTCTGTTAGCGGTTTCTGAAGAAAACGTAATGCCTTTGGTTAAATTCGGTTTTTACTTTTAACCCATCGATTATACCTCTGGTAAATTCATAAAGAATGAGGTGCCTTTACCAAGCTCACTCTTATAGGTGACTGTGCCTCCATGTATTTCTACAAACTGCTTTACAATAATAAGTCCCAACCCAGTGCCTTCAATATCGCCTACGTTTGTGGCGCGGGAGAAAGATTCGAAAAGTCCTTTTTGATCTTTCTCAGGGATACCAATTCCGTAATCTTTTATTTCCACGCACACCCCTACCTTATCATAGGTGACAATAATTTCTGGGTCAGGTCTGTTCTCAGAATATTTTAGTGCATTGCTAATTAGATTGGAGAGTGAGTGACTTATCAGCTGGCTATCCAATTCCACTTGCCTTTCTTTCCCTTCAATATTGATCTTAACATTTCTGGATTTATGCTGTACACTATTCTCTAAAACCACTTGTTTTATAATGCCCGTCAAAGAAGTGATATCTCTTTTGATTACAGTCTTACCTACGTCTAATCTACCCAATGTAAAGACATCCTTAAGCAAGGAATTCATTCTTTCCAACTCGGTTCTTATCCGCCCAACGTGTTTTTTAAATTTTAAATTGGGAGCTGGGTCTGCATCCAAATACATATTGATCAGCTCATTACTAGACTGAATAGTGGTCAATGGTGTTCTAAATTCATGTGAGGCCATGGAAATAAAGCTTGACTTTAGTTTTCCCAGCTGTCTCTCCTTATCTAAAGCTTTTATTCTTTCAGAGATATCTCGGGTGGAAGACTGGATATATAAAAAGTTACCATTTGAATCTTCAATCGAGCTGTATGATGATTCCACCCAAATCCATTCGTCATCTTGTGCTTGAATTCTATAAGTAACCTTAACATTCTTGCTCTTATTCTCAATTACTTGGTTAATGATGGATTGAACAAAAGGTTGCTCTTCTGGGTGAATCAAATCTGAATAGAAGGTATCTAAAAGGGTGTCTTGAGCATACCCAAGCAAGAATTTGGAAGAAGGAGAAATAAAGGAAATCCTGCCCTCAAAGTCCTGTAGGGCAATTACATCACCGGAGTTTTCCGATACCAGCTTATATTGCTCTTCCTTTTCTTGGAGTTTCTGTTGCGTTAAAATTTTCTCCGTAATGTCTCTCTGGTTACTCCTTATGTAAATTATTTCGCCAGCATCGTCAAGAATAACCCCCTCCTGAGCCTCCATCCATCGCCAATCTCCTTCCTTGTTCCTATATCGGAAGGTCATCTTATGGTTTTTGAGTTTTTCGTCTACGGTTCTGTCTAACTCCCTTACTACTCCCCCTATGTCTTGAGGATGAATAAATGATGAAATTTTCTTTCCCAATACCTCATCAATTTCGTATCCCAGCGTTTCCTTTACCGAAGGTGACACAAAATCATAAACACCCTCCACATCCATGAGTGTAACGATATCATGCGAATTTTCCGTAATCAGCTTATACCTTTCTTGACTTTCCTTTAGTCTTTGAGCTGCAATAAATCGCTCGGTCACATCCCTTGTGGAAGTAAGTAAAAACAAGGGGTCTCCTTCGCTATCTGTAATTAATCCACCTCTACTTTCTAGCCATACGTCATGCCCTTCTTTGTGCTTGGCCTTAAACGTAACACTTGCCATTTTACTGGTTTGATTAATCACATTCGCCATTGCCTGAGATACCTGAATCAGATCCTCCTTTTCCATGAACTCACGGAGTCTCAGTTGCTCCAATTCAGAAGCATCATACCCGAGAATGTCTCTACAAGATGGACTTACAAAAATGAATGTTCCATCAGGGCTTTGTAAACAAATACAGTCACTAGAGTTTTCAGAAATCAATTTGTATTTGGCCTCACTCTCTCTCAGTTTAGACTGCGCTTGTTTTAGCGAGGTGATATTAGAAAGCGAGCCAACGATCTTTCTTGGATTACCTTTCCCTTCACTGTACAATATTTTCGCCTTCACAAAAAGCCAAAGAATCTTCCCATCCTTACCCACCATCCTGGTTTCCATTTCCAGTTCTTCATTTCTGGTTTCAAACTTATTATGAATGAGTTGAAGGAATTCTACCCTGTCTTCTTCATGAATAAATTTGGCTAAAAGGTTCTTGTTAAGCGGGTTCTTTTTGGGCTTTAAACCCATGGCCTCCCAGAACTGGGGAGAAAGGTAAGAGCTGGATTTTTTGAAATCATATTCCCAAATCACATCGTTGGTGCCCTCTACCGCAAGTTGGTAGCGGTCATTACTCTGTTTCAGTTCTCTTTCGAGCGATTTTCTAACTGTGATATCCTGAAGAATAGTGATGTAGCAAGATTGATTCTGAAACTCCAACGGCATTGTTGAAGCACTCACCCAATATGACGCTCCCTTGTTGTTCTGGAGCATAAGTTCATGATTTTGCACTGACCCATTCTTTGCCAAAGTCTCTAGGTATGACTTACGCCCAGCAAAATTTTGATAGAACTGGATTACTCTCTTTCCCAAAAATTCATCGGGGTTCATTCCATAAACCTCAAAAAGCATTTCATTGGCAAAGATTGCCTTTCCTGCATCTTGTGTTGAAATGAAAACTGGATCGGGTAAAGCTTCTACAATGCTTCTAAGCCGCTGTTGACTTAGCTCCAAATCTCTTCTGGACTTTCTGATGTCATCAATGTCCGTGGTAATGCCGTCTAATCGAATAGGCTTACCATTTTCGAAGAATACGGTTACCCTGTCCCTAACGTAGCGGTAGTTGTCTTCCCCTCTTAGAGCTCTATAAGCGTAGTTGCCACTCCCTAAATTGAGAACGCTGACCACCTCATCAAGAATACGCTCTTGGTCTTCGGGGTGAATCGTACTTTGCCACTCTTCAATTGTAGTAGCAGCTTTCTTATAAATACCTCCAGGTGTTCTGGCCAGTGGGTCATTAAGATAAATGATTTCGTAAGGTTCCACCGACATGTTAATACTCCAAACGACTTCAAAGAGGTTTTTAACCACCGACTCATAATTGACACCTTTCCCGTTTGTATCTGGTATTTCGTCTGTAGAATCATTGAAAACGTTTTGCATAACAACTATGGCCTCTGTGAATTAATTTGTCTAAATTTAAGATAGCATATTCAGTAATTACTGACAAAAAAACAATTCACCCAACACACCTAAATATAAATTTAAAATGGCTGTAATCAACAATGACTATGACCAATCGCCAAGAATTCTCATAGTTGAAGATGAACCTTTTATTGCGGAAAACCTTCAGGAAATGCTGGGCATTTTCGGTTATGAACACACCGAAATAGCCAATTCGGCAAATCAGGCAATCAAAGCAATCAAAGCTTCCCTTCCTGATCTTATTTTACTCGATGTAAAGATTAAAGGCGACCAAGACGGAATAGAACTGGGTGGCATTATTCATGAGCAATATAAAGTGCCTTTCGTCTACATTACCTCATATTCCGACAAAGAAACTGTTAATCGAGCAAAGCACACACGTCCTTTAGGCTTTATAGTAAAGCCCTTTACCAAAGATGATGTTTATGCTGCTATTGAAGTAGCTCTATTCAATAAAAACCGTATTGCAGCAAGTGCTGGCCAAAACAACTTATTCAATTCAAACCCGACCACTTATAGCAATGATTCTATTTTCATTAAGAAGAAGAGTTTGCTTGAAAAAGTAAAGTATTCGGACTTAATGTGGATTGAAGCCGATGGCAACCACATTACGCTGCACGCCACAAAAGACAGAAGCTACACGGTAAGAAAATCGCTCAAAGAAATTACGGATAAGCTTCCGAAGGATAAATTCCTCAGGGTACATAAATCGTTTGTGGTACAGGTGGACGCAGTTACCGCAATTGATACGAACCATGTGCACATGGAGGACAAGAAAATTCCGATTGGAAGATCGTATTATAATGCCTTTACAGCCACTTTAAATACGATAAGCGCCAGTTAATTTCTTCTATAAAAAAACAAGGGAACAGGATCGGCAGAATTCTTTTCACTTACAGTATAAAAACCGGAGCCATCTGTTGAAAAGCAGATGGCTTCTCCTTGTGGTTCGGCTGTATAAATCAATCTGCTTGGTTTTTCAGCCGTTAATGCATCCTTAACAGTTACCCCATTGGCCCTAGGCCAGTGGTAAATTTCAAAATAGGTTTTGATCAAAATTTCAGAACCATCTAAAGAAATATCACCTCCCACAAAACCTGAATAAGGCATGTTCACTAAAAATTCAGCCGTATCCATTTCTATTACCGACTGAGGGTATGGTAATACATAAAGCCCAACTTGAGATTCTCTTTTGGAAACTACATAAATGTCTTTGGTCAATGGATCAACCATCAAGCTTTCGGCATCTCTTGATCCGTTAGAGTATACATAATTGATGGCCTCTACATTTGACAAAGTCTGTGTACTTGGAATGTTCGGCACATTTAAATTGGGTTCAGCTACTCTGTATATGGTTAGGTTAGACCTCCTTGCACTGTTATCTCCAATATCTCCCACATATAAGTATTGAATGGCATCATCTGGGCCAGGCCCCATTGCAATGTCTTCCCAATCTGTATTTCGTGCCCCTTCTAATCTTGCATTGCTTGCATT
>CAXBPM010000019.1:0-18053 GCA_963977345.1 uncultured Roseivirga sp. | reverse complement strand
GGAGCAGTCTCCATCCCAACCCGACACTTACATCAGGTGATTGAAATGGCCCATAAAGATGATATTCAGGGTTCGATTGACTTATTGATCGCTTGCCTGATGAAGCTCGATACTTATGATTGGAGTCATTAATTAGGCTCTTTTTAAGGCATTAACTCACATACCTTTTGGTTGAAATATCAATCCCTTTGGGATTGAATACTTATAGGTTTTTATGTTTTACGGTATGCGACCCCATCGGGGTCGAACGCTTTCTATGTTCCTATTTGTTATTAATATTTGACCCTTTCAGGGTCTGTTTGCTATTGATTAGCCCCTCGTAAGCTTATAGCCCAAGTAAGCGGCTACCATTCCAACAACAACGCTGGCCGCTATATATAATAGTGCTTGGAGTGGTTTGCTTTCAAGTAGAAGGGTATTGCCCTCGTAAGCAAAGGTGGAGAAGGTGGTAAAACCACCACAGAACCCAGCAATGAGCAATAGATTGATTTGGGGTGAGAATAGCTTTTCTTGTGTTGCCCAACCCATCAAAAGTCCAATGAGAAGACAACCAGCAATATTTACCACAAAAGTACCATAGGGAAATAGATTGGGGTATTTAGAGTGAATGGTGTGCTGAATTACATAGCGTAAGGCACTTCCTACTGCGCCACCTAAAGCAACGATGAGTGCATTTTTTATCATTCTTTCACCTCCTTCTTGGGAGCTTTCTTTTTAATATACTTATACACCTTATCGTAATCACTGTTCTCTTGATTCGATATTTTGACATAGCCCTTGTTCATGAAAACTAGTTTCAACTGTTTGTACTCAGTTTTATTGGTGTTAATAATGGTTTCTTGCCAAGCGCCTAGTTCTGATATTTCTTGAACGGATTTGAAAAACCGGAAAGGGTAATATACATGGACTTGGTCGTAACTAATTTTCAACACCTTATAATTGAAAATGAGTTTATAGAGCATAATGGAGCAAACCACCAATAAAAAGCCTAGCAGAATATACCGCCAAGTACCCGATGGCTCTTCTAAAATTTGACGCATAAAGTAGAGTGCTCCTATAACGGAAACAAGGGTGAAAACCGTTAAGGAAAAAATGGTCTTACGTTTGGGCTTTGAAATAATCATGTGCTACGAATTAATCAAATCTTCTCTGAATTCGCTAATGTGTAATTGAATGTCGGGGAAAAATAGTCTGAATTCTTCTTCGAACAGCGAATAATGTCGAGTTAAATCTTGAATGGACTCATCCATTTTCGAATCAAATTTGGTTCTTCTAGACAGGCCTGAAAGTGCCCGATGAATCCCTTTTAATTCGGCATAGGCCATTAACCAATTATTTGACACCATATAAGGTAACATATGTTGTGCTCTTGCGGGCATTTGCTCTTGAAAAGCAACGAGTCTCTTAAAGTGACTTTCAGAAAAAGTCTTCAAATCATCGGAATGAAAATCGCTGAAATTCTTGGCCAAAAAGTGATCATAAAACATGTCTACAATTACTCCCGAATAATGTCTGTATTTTTCAGAAAGGCGTTTTTTGCTTTGGCTTACCACTTCATGCGTATCGGTAAACCGATCAATTTCACGATGAAGCAGCACACCTTTGGCAACATCCGGCTCATAATCTTGGTATTGATTTCCCTTCACAAAATCGCCCAAAAAATTACCGATGGCTATTTTTGAGTTAGATCCTGAGAGATATAAATGCGCTAAATAATTGATGACCTTTTATGTTAGGTCAGTAAGGTAACTACTGAATACTTGAATTACAATTAGCCTTTGGTGAAGATGTTTCTAATGTTGAGGTAGTCGATGAAATAAACCATTCGAATGGTGATTGAATCTACGTTAGGAGCTCCAAATGTATTGTTGAAGTTATCCATAAAACGCAATTGCGTATCGTAATCATTTGTTCCAATGCTTCTTTTCCAAATGGCCTTAATTTCAGAACCAGGAGCAAATTGCCAATTGTACTCCATATCGATATTAAAGGCATTGTAGTTTCTGTTATCCACCATTTCGCCTGAGTCAATACCATTATAGGTTGTGGCAATTAACTTGTCATCTTCAGTGAGTTCATAAAACTCCTTGTAGTCTACACGGCTCCAGTAATGTCTTGCTCTAAACGTAATACCCATTCTGTTGTTGAAGATGTAACTCCCGTTTAGGGTATTGGTGAAGTTCCTTACTTCTCTTCTTCCAAAAATGATGGACTCCAAATCTCCTGTTGAACTATTATAAAGCCTTCTGGCATAACCTCTTTCGTTATCGCGGCTACTTGCCTCCAAACTGTGACTAATTTCTGCTCTCTCACCAATCCTAACTCTGGCAGACAGGTTCATGGACATATCCGTTTGATCCCAATCCGGCCTTCTTCCAAACCTTAAATTTCCAGATAGCCTGACCGGCTTACGACTATCTGTCATAAGGTTTAGTTTTCCACTATAACTGCTGGCTTTTTGGAATACATAACCCGAAGTACGTGATTCGAAAAAGTCATTACTGATTCCTGGGCTACCGCCAAATTCTCCACCTACATACCAAAAATTCTTTAACTGTCCACCAATATTTACACTATACCTCCATGAAGAAAATTCCCTTGGCTCATAAAGCATTTCATGATTTATACTCGTCCTTATATTATAATTATTAAAGGCACCTACTGGTTTGTATTGATTAAACGAGAAGTCTGCCCCGTGCTCAATTTGGTTTGACTGACGCAGAAAGCCTAAATCGTTAATGTCGTAAGTATCGCTCTCCACATTTCGATCGATACCATATTGAAATTGACCCCTGTTCTTCTTGATCCCTATGTTGTATTTAATACCCGATTTAGTGTCCCTAATGTCGTTGTCGTAAGAAGCCACATTACTGTAACCAAAAAACCCTGAGGTACGCCAGTTTCTATTGGCATCGTTGATTGAGAAATTAGCGGCTGTTACATTGGCATCATCACCGCTCTTCGCTCTTGTTACATTTGTGTTGGTTAGTGTTACACTGGAATTATTCTTAAGATTTTGATCTAGAACTATCACATTAAAGTTAGTAAGCGGATCAGCTTCTACTTCAGTTGATTCACCTGTGTCAGAGTTTTCAACTTCCAAATAGGTGGGTTTCGTAATCGCATTGAAAAAGCCAATTCCTAACCCTCCATTTGTTCTGCCTGTGATTTTACTGGCATTGATCAATTGGGCCGCATCTGGTGAGTAGATAACAGATTCGTTGGTTTCCAGATCTCTACTACGGTGACCAAATGTACCTCCAATTCTTCTAGAGTAGAACAAACCAGCTTTGTTGAAAAGCTCAACACCTTCGGTGAAAAAGGCGCGGTTCTCATCAAATTTCACCTCAAATGGGCTGAGGTTGAGCACCTGCTTGTCAGAGCGAACACCACTGAAATCAGGAATTAAAGTCATATCTAAAGTAAAGGCATCATTGATTCCGTACTTAATGTCCATACCTCCATTCAGCCTTGGATCGCTCGTGCCAAATCCGGTTGCTCGATTAATTACGGTAGACACGTACGGGTAAAAGAATAATCGCGTGGGTGGCTTTAAGTTACTAAGGTTCTTTACTACTCCAGCTTGATTTAAGAAGCCTGGAATTTCAGGATCTACAGGGCTCCAGTAAGAGTCTTCATTGAGAGATACACTTTTACGAAAAAAGTTAATGCCCCAGTCTTGAACATCTTTTGAAGTAAACCTTAAAACGGCATAAGGTATTTTCATCTCAACAACCCAATGATCGTCTTTTACTTGAGTTTCAGATAACCATACCGCATTCCAACCTGCATCGTTTCTCCAAATACTCTCATTTCCCCCATTTGAATAACGGGCGTCAAACTGCACTCCTGCAACGGTGACAAATAAACCCACACCGTTGAGTCCAGCATTATAAGGGTCAAAACTCACTCCGAAGTAGTCTGAATTACCAAGATTATCACGATTGGTTAAGATGTTATAAACATCCTCCTTTTTTTCATAAAGTTGAGCAACGATATATACTGCTTCGTCATCATAAAGCATTCTAACCTCTGATTTTCTTGTAGCGGCCACCCCTGGATTTGGGCTGTTTTGAACAAAGTCAGTCACTAACGGAGCCAGACACCATACGTCTTCGTCCATTACACCGTCAATGGTGATTTTCTCATTCGTTCTTACTGCTTGAAACGATTTCCGTTCGTCTTGAGCATTTGCACTAATTGTCCAAACTAATGCCAGAAGTATGATTGTTAACTTATTGAAGTTCAATGCTTTTTTTGTTTGTATGTTATAACAGACAAAGGTGGGTATTGTTGGCAGACTTATAAATTCAAATTATTTACGTACCTCCTTTTTTAGTGTGAATGGTTTTGGTACACTAAATCCTATGTTTAATTCTATGTAATTATTATGTGTTAAAATATGCTTATCTGAAAGTATTAGGTATTAAAATAAACCTATAAGCCCCTGATTTTGTGGGTAAAGAAGAATTGTTAGAGGTGTTTTTTATTGAGAGTAAATTATGAAGATTCTACCCTTTCATTTTCTTAACGTACTTTTGCACCATGGATGTTTACGGAAAGGCACTCAATGATTTTCATGCGGGAATAGAAGACCAATCGCTCATGCTAAATACCTCATATGGTGGTTCTGAAGAAATGCCCGTATGGTATTTTTTTAGGGGCTACGAGGAAATGCCAGAAATGGAGCAAATGGCGCTGTCTATTGCCGATGGCAATATTTTGGATGTAGGCGCAGGGGCTGGCTGCCATGCTTTGGTACTACAACAAATGGGAAAATCGATCACTGCGATTGATACCTCCAGTAATGCTGTTGATTTAATGAAAAAGGATGGTTTGAAAAACGCCATTAAAGCCGACTACTTTAAATTCAACCAAAAGAAATACGATACCATAATTCTACTAATGAATGGCATTGGTATGGTGGGCAAACTCAACAGGTTCAAAATCTTTCTGGATCATGCTAAAACCCTCTTAAAGCCCGAAGGACAATTAATTTTTGATACTTCGGACATTAAGTATTTGTATGAAGGACAAGACTTACCAACAGACAAATACTATGGTGAAGTAAGTTTTCAGTACGAATACCAAGGTGAAAAAGGAGAGTGGTTTGATTGGGTATATATTGATGAAGACACCCTTGCTGACATTGCGGAAGAGTGTGGTTGGTTTTTGTATTACCTCCATAAAGATGACAGCGATCAATATTTAGTGAGAATGATTCCGAAGGAGTACAAGTAAGCCTTTTTGGCGTTTGAATTCTAGTCACAGAATTGCGTATCTTCCAATGATAAAACCCTGATCAAATGAAAAGAATACTTACGCTATCACTTTTAGTACTACTCTCATTAGGCCTAAATGCCCAAAAAACAATCATTCATGCTGGTAGATTAATTGACGGAAAATCCGATCAAGTAATGACTTCCATGTCGATTGTGATTGAAGGCAATAAGATTGTTTCTGTAGACCGCGGATATACCAAAGGAGGAAAAGACGATCAGGTTATTGATTTGAAGAATAAAACGGTGATGCCCGGGCTGATGGACATGCACGTTCATATTGAGTCGCAAAGCAGCCCTAGTTCGCAGCTCGCTGGTTATATAATGAACGAGGCCGACATCGCCTATGACGCGCAAGTATATGCCAACCGAACTTTAATGGCTGGATTTACTACCGTGAGAGATTTGGGCGGATCGGGTGTAAATGTGGCGTTGCGAAATGCCATTAACGCAGGAAAAGTAATTGGCCCGAGAATTTACACGGCAGAAAAAACCATAGCCACCACTGGCGGCCATGGCGACCCAACAAACGGAGCGAGTAATCACTTAATGGGTGACCCAGGTCCACTGGACGGAGTAATAAACAGTGAAGAAGATGCAAGAAAGGCAGTGCGTCAACGCTATAAAAATGGAGCCGATGTAATAAAAATTACTGCGACTGGCGGGGTGCTGTCCGTGGCTAAGGATGGTCAAGGCCCTCAATTTAAAATGGACGAACTCAAAGGGATTATCGAAACGGCCAATGAATATGGAATGGTAAGTGCCGCACATGCACATGGTGATGAAGGAATGCGAAGAGCAGTAGAGGCTGGAATTACTTCCATTGAACACGGTACTTTTATGAGCGACCAAACCATGGACTTGATGATTAAGAAAGGGACGTATTATGTGCCAACAATCTCCGCTGGTGAGTTTGTGGTTGAAAAGGCAAAAATACCAGGCTATTTTCCTGAAGTAGTAGTGCCAAAAGCATTGGAAGTAGGGCCACAGATAAGTGCCACCTTTAGTAAAGCATACAAGAGGGGAGTGAAAATTGCTTTTGGGACTGACGCTGGTGTTTTTCCGCATGGCGACAACGCAGGTGAATTTGTTTTCATGGTAAAAGCAGGAATGAAACCAATGGAGGCTATAAAGTCGGCAACGAAAACAGCTTCTGAATTATTGAGAATTCAGGATGCTTATGGTTCAATAGAATCTGGGAAAATGGCAGATATTATTGCTGTTGACGGTGATCCTATTCAAGATATTTCTACGATGACAGACGTTAAATTCGTAATGAAAGACGGGAAGGTTTATAAGAAGTAAGCCATTCGTTAGATAGAATTTTTATGGATGCTGGAGAGAATAAAACACTTTTTCCAGCATTCTTATTTTATAATAAACAAGCACTGATTTTAGCCGAACCAAAGACTAATTCCTAAATTCGTTTATGCAGCACATTTTGCAATCCTACCTTAGGCGATTGACAAACCTCTCAGCGAACAACCGCTCGCTGGTGTTGCTCAAGCTTTTGTCCGATCAGTTCATCGATCTCCACGATTTCGATCATATGGACTTAAAGCCCTCTTTTCGAATTATAGAAGATATTATTGCCCAGAAAACTTCCATTCCCCTCATTCCAAACTCAGATGCGAGAGATGCACGGTCTAACCAACTGGCTACCCGATTGAGAAAAGTGAAAAGAAGGGAGCAGTTCCTTTTTGATGAAACAGGAGGCAAAGACCTGTATGTCGGTTGGCCTTTTGTGCACGGCAAGTTCAACGATGGCTCCATCGTTCGAGCACCTCTTATTTTCTTTCCAGTTAATCTGGAAATGAATGACAATGAATGGAGCCTAAAGCCGAGAACGGATGTGAACGTAACCCTGAACAAGAGCTTTTTGATGGCTTATGCCCATTTCAATAATGTAAGTCTTGATGAAGATTTGCTTGAAAGGTCTTTTGATGATTTTGAAAAAGGAAGTACCGTGTTTCGGTCGAGTCTGTATGATTTGTTAGAAGAAAGCAAAATTAGCATTCGGTTTGGGAGTGCCATTTATGCCGATAAACTGAATCCATTTGCTGAATCCTCAAAGGCAGACTTTGAAAAAGAGAATGATCTTGGCAAACTCAATCTGGTTTCAGAAGCTGTGTTAGGCATTTTTCCTCAAGCCGACTCTTACCTAATGCCAGACTATGATCACATGCTGGCCAATTTAAAAGTGAATTCGCTGGAAGAGTTCTTCGCCCAGAAAAACCTTTCGGATCAAAATGACTTTGGAGCTGACTTTGATCCGTATCGATACTTTCTTGACAAGGTGAAAGAGGAAGAAACTTTCACTCCCTTCAGAAAAGATGTATTTCAAGAAAATGCCATCAAGGCGGTTAAAAAAGGGAATTCCATTGTAGTGCAAGGTCCTCCTGGCACAGGAAAATCCCAATTGATCTGTAACCTCATGGCTGATTATATGGCCAGGGGGAAGAAAGTACTTTTAGTAAGTCAGAAACGGGCGGCTTTAGATGTGGTGTATGAGCGGTTAAAATCTAAAGACATCACTGATTTTGTAGGCTTGGTGCATGATTTTAAGAATGATAGGAAGGAGATTTATTCGAAAATTTCGAACCAAATCTCTCGATTGAATGAGTATAGAAGAAACAACACTAATCTGGACGCCATTCAGCTTGATCGTGCTTTTAAGCAGGCCAGCCGAACCATTGATGATATAACCGATACGCTGGAAGATTATAAAAAGGCATTGTTCGATGATACCGAAAGTGGTCTTTCTGTAAAGGAGTTGTACCTCACTTCTGACCCCGAAATGGAGTCCATCCCTTTGGTGCAAGAATATCATCAGATTGACTTTAGGGGCAATCAGTTTGAGAAGGAAATGACACGCTACTTTGAGTATGTGCAGAAATTAAATGTGGAGGGGTATCCTTGGTCAGAAAGGGTTGATTTCTCTTCATTCAAGATTCAGGACTTGAAGAAAATGCTGGAATATCTTGACGATATCCCTGTGGAGACCAACCGTTTGGCAACAGAAGTTTCTTCTATTTTGGATGAAAAGGTGGATTATGATACCTGCCGAAGAATGGCTGAGAATCTAGACAAGCTAAAAGACTTTAATGAGTATCTGAAAAACGAAAAGATTTATGCCTTGCTGAAGCCGATGATCGGGGTTCCGAATAGGGATGGCGATTTACTTTGGTTGGCCAATAGTAGGGTCTTGATCAATAAATGTTTTGAAGACGAAGGGGTAGAGAAGAGTTTAGAAACCAAGAAACTTGGAGAAGTTCAGACGCTATTGAAAAAAAGAGCGAATGCCCGGAAATCTTTTTTCAAGTCTATCAAATGGAGCTTTTCTAAAGAGAAGCTTCGATTGGCTCGAATACTTGTGGCGAACGGACTTTCCAACACCAAAGAGGATTTCAAGGTCTTGGATCAACGCATTGATAACCGTTTGAACCTGCAACATCAGATTACAAAAATCAAATCGGTTGTTTGGATCAAAGAGGCGCCAAGTTCTTTTGAAAAGGAAGATTTAAATACCTGGATTGAACAGCTAGAAATGGCGCTTAGGGCCAAGTTGATTTTTGCTTCATTCACCAATTTCAAAGAATATTTCCCTGTCAATAAACTTACTGCCAAAGAAATAAAGTCAAGAATAAGTGCCGTTCGCGCTACATTAAAAGACTTGCCTAAAAAGAGAGAAGTATGGAACAAATATATTCTTCCTGTACAGATAGATCAGCTACTACTTTCTCAGGATTTTCTTTCACAATTGAAGAGAACACTAAAACGTGATTTCGATTCCATTTGTGAAATGGATCTGATTAAAAGTTCTTTAACTGAGGCACGGCTTTCTGGATTGAAGAGGTTGGAGGAATTGGGGGCAAGAACAACCGTAGAATACATTGCCATTTTTGATAATAGTCTGCGTTTGGCTTGGATCGACCATATTGAAAGTAAACACCCAATCTTGAGGTCGGTATCTACCTTGAAGTTCGAGCAAATGATCAGCGATCTTCAAGATGCGGAGGCTCAAAAACTGGAAACGAGTACTCAGATTTTGCTTCAAAAGGCCAGAGAAAAAACCTACGAGCCTGCGGAATACAATCGCCTCAATAATATGACGACCTACCGTGATCTTGAACATCAGGTAAATAAGAAGCGGCAGGTTTGGCCTTTGAGAAAGTTGATCAATCATTTTTCAGAAGATATTTTTTCTTTGGTGCCTTGTTGGATGGCCTCACCAGAATCCGTTTCGGCCATTTTTCCTATGGAAAGCTTCTTCGATTTGGTCATTTTTGACGAGGCCAGTCAGTGTTTTTCAGAGAAGGGCTTACCTGCTATTTATAGAGGAAAGCAATTGGTCATTGCTGGGGATAATCAGCAACTGAGACCAAATGACCTATATCGGGTAAAGTGGGAAGAGGAGTCGGAGGAGATGGCGCTGGAAGTAGAATCGCTTTTAGAGCTGGCGAGTAAGTTCTTAATGCAAGTTCAGCTTCATGGTCATTACAGAAGTCAATCTTTGGCTTTAATCGACTTTTCGAACCAACATTTCTATAAAGGCAAGCTTCAGATGCTTCCTCATTTCAATCAAATCAATGATTCAAAACCTGCCATTGATTTCATCAAAATGGATGGGCTTTGGGAAAAGCAGACCAATGTACTCGAAGCTGAAAAAGTGATTGAATTACTGCTTCAACTTAAGAAGAGTGAAACATCTAAATCGGTAGGGGTGGTTACTTTCAATGTAAGCCAGCAGCATTTAATTCAAGACAAAATTGATGAGCACGGGCTTGGTGATTGGGAAGGGCTTTTTGTAAAGAACATTGAAAACGTTCAAGGTGATGAGCGTGACATTATCATTTTTTCTACCGCTTATGGGCGTGACGCCAAAGGTAAAATCAACCTACAGTTTGGTAGCCTAAACATGGCGGGAGGAGAAAATCGATTGAATGTGGCCATTACAAGAGCGAAGGAAAAGGTAATGATTGTAACCTCGCTGCTGCCAGAAGAAATGAAGGTGAGTCAATTGAAAAATGAGGGCCCTAAGCTGCTCAAGTCTTATCTAGAGTATGCCAGAAAAGTATCCGAAGGAGAATATGAACCCACTGTCAATGCCTCAAAAACCTTTGGTCAAGATTGGTATTTGAAAAATAAACTGAAGGATTGGGAGAAAGAGTTTAGCATAAAATTCACTGAAGAACTTCCCTTTGCAGACCTTTCTTTAAAGTGGAGGGGAAAATACAAAGGGGTGTTAATGACGGATGACAATGTGTTTTATGAAAGCTCCACGGTTAAGGACAGCTTCGTTTACAAGCCATTCCTATTGGAGTCGAAAGAATGGAAATACAAGTTCGTCCATAGCCGAAATTTCTGGCAAAACCCTCAAGTAGTAAAAGAGAATATAGGCCGTTTGGTTGAAACGGTTCAAGAAACAAATTAATTGGAAACCTCTTCCACCCGAATCCCCACAGAGGGAACTTCCTGCAAATCAGCTTCACGCATATATTGGGCTACTCTGATTTTGTAGGTTCCCGTTTTTGGAAAAGTGTAGGCAGAAAGAATTTCTACTTCGTGTTGAAAAATGCTGTTGCCTTTGCCAGACGGTTTTCCTGTAATGGGGTCAAACAATTGAATATTGATCAACTCAGATTTGATTTCAGCACCTTGTTCAGTGAGCAGGTAATAAGTGAGGTAGAGGTTTTGAGATTTAAAGTCGATTGAATTACGAACGTTCAGCAGTATTCTTTTGGCTTGGCTGTCTTCAATGTTAAACTCAAATTCAGGTATGGTATCCATATTCCATACTGCAGCCTCAAAATCATATACCTCTTCATAGATTTTGTGCCGATCGCAAGCGCTTAGTGTAATCACCAAAGCTAACAGACAAAGCCATTGTACTCGTTTCATTTTTCTGGCCTGCTATTTTTATTGTTACGATTATTTCGGTTTCTGTTCTTGTTGCTCCTATTCCTGTTTTTGGAATTGAGATTACCCTTTTGCCCACCTTGATTTTGTCCCTTGTCTTTTTGCTTGAACTTCTTGTCCATTTTTTCAAGGTCACGGTTGATGCCTACTTCGCTCAAGTCTTTAATCTCAAGTTCATCTAGGGTAAGGGTCTCTGGAATTACCCCATCTTCATTCATGGCTTTAATTTCAGCAACCCTAACTGTATCAATAGGGTGCCAAGTGTTTTCGCCATCGTAGCCAAACCACATGATTTTTCTGAAAATATCTGTCTTTTGAAGCTTAGCATCTCCCACCTTAGTTTTCAGTTTGGTCACCTCTGGAATACCTTCGAGGGCATCCATATAGGTTTCCAATTCGTAGTTAAGGCAACATTTTAGTCGTCCACATTGGCCCGAAAGCTTACCTGGATTTAGACTAAGGTTTTGATAACGGGCTGCGCTTGTGCTTACACTTTTAAACTCGTTCAGCCAGGTAGAACAGCAGAGTTCTCTTCCGCAAGAACCTATTCCGCCCAAGCGGCCAGCTTCTTGTCGAAGGCTAATTTGCTTCATTTCGACACGGATTTTGAACTCACTTGCCAACACTTTGATGAGTTCTCTAAAGTCTACCCTGTCTTCTGCCGAGTAGTAAAAAGTGGCTTTTGTATTGTCCGATTGAAACTCAACATCGGTGAGTTTCATGTTCAATTGTTGGTCTTGAATGATTTGACGTGTACGAAACATGGCAGGCATGTCGCGTTTTCTTACACTGTCATATTTTTCTAGGTCTTTGATTGTAGCCTGACGGTATACTTTTCTGATTTCATCGTTATTGGCTACCTTTTTCTTTTGCATTTGCAGCCTCACCAGCTCGCCCTGCATAGAAACATAACCCAAATGATGACCACTTGGTACGTCTACAATGACGGCATCGCCAGTAACAAAATCTATGTTATCTGTATTACGGAAGAATTCCTTTCTGCCGTTTTTGAATCTAACCTCTACAATATCGAAAGTATCAACAGCGGGCATGTCCATATTGGACAACCAGTCGAAGACATTCATTTTGTTACAACCACCGGTTGAACAGCCTCCGTTATTGTTGCAGCCAGAGACTTCCCCTTCGGTACTTACTCCACAACTACTACAGCTCATATTATATATTTAAGACCCACAGGCCATTAAATCGTTATTTTAATAATTTCAAAATGTCTTGGCCAATATCTGTTCTATGATATTCGTCCTGCCAAGAAATTTTATTCACCCCAGTATACGCATTTTCAAGGGCTTTTTCTACTGATTCCCCCATACCCGTAACGGCCAATACTCTACCGCCATTGGTTACTGTTTGGCCAGAAGAATTCAATTGAGTACCTGCATGAAAAACCGAGGCCTCATTTACGTTCTCAATTCCAGTAATTTCTTTGCCTTTTTCATAAGCTTCAGGGTAACCGCCAGCAACCATCACCACAGTAGTGGCAGTTTTCGGACTAACACTAAAGGTTTTTTCATTGAGGGTTCCATTGGCCGAACCTTCCAAAATCTCTAGTAAATCAGAGTCAATTCTAGACAAAACAGATTGCGTTTCTGGGTCGCCCATTCGGACATTATATTCAATTACAAAAGGCTCGCCCTCCATGTTCATAAGACCAATGAAAAGGAAACCCTTGTAGTCAATGCCTTCTTTTTTCAAACCGTTGATCGAAGGCTTGATTACTTTCTCTTCCACTTTGGCTAAAAAGGCCGGTGTAGCGAAAGGCACTGGAGAAATGGCGCCCATACCTCCAGTATTCAGGCCAGTGTCTTGTTCTCCTATACGTTTGTAATCTTTGGCTTCAGGTAGAATTTTATAGTCAGTACCATCACTCAATACAAAAACAGAAAGCTCAATTCCTTTTAAGAATTGTTCAACCACTACACGACTTGAGGCTTCACCAAATTTGGCGTCTACCAGCATTTCCTTTAGGGTTTCGCGAGCGTGTTCTGATGTTTCTGAAATAATTACTCCCTTGCCAGCGGCCAAACCATCGGCTTTTAGTACGATGGGTGTTGGGTGGCTCGAAACATAATTGAGTCCTTCTTCCAGTGTGTCAATCGTGAAGGTTTTAGATTTTGCCGTTGGAATTCCATGACGATTCATGAAGTCTTTCGAGAAATCCTTGCTGCCTTCTAATTGAGCGCCAGCCGCGCCTGGGCCAACCAACAGCACATTTTTAAGTTGATTATCTTTTTCAAAATAATCACGAATGCCATTTACCAAAGGGTCTTCTGGCCCAACGACTACTAAGTTGATCTGGTTGGTAATTACAAATTCACCGATGGTTTTAAAGTCGGTTACTTTAATATTTACGTTTTCAGCAATGGTTGCCGTACCTGCATTTCCAGGGGCAACAAACAGCTTATTACATCGTGGGCTTTGCGAAATTTTCCAAGCAAAAGCATGTTCGCGTCCGCCACTGCCCAACACAAGAATATTCATGAATATTTGAAATTTTTGAAGCGCTAAAGGTAATTAATTTGCGTATTCTGAATGGAATTTTATTCTGACCAATCGAAGATCTTCTTCCGAAACATCTTCATTCGCAAACTCTTCCAATGCCAATTTAATGTCATCACTTTCAGCATTTAAGAAGTAATCAAGAATGTCTTCCTCGCGGTCTTCATCCATAATTTCCTCTAAATAGTAGTCGAGATTGAGCTTGGTACCTGCAAAACAGATGATTTCCATTTCGGCCAATAAGGTGTCCATCGTCCAGCTTTTCATTTCTGCTACTTCCTCCAAATCAATCTTTCTGTCGATTTGTTGAATGATGTAGATTTTGTTTTTGGATTTTGAACCAGAGGATTTTATCACTACCACATCTTCAATATCAATGTCGTTGTCTTCAACATATTTACTGATGACTTTAAGGAATGGTGCTCCAAACTTTTGGACCTTGCCCATTCCAATACCATTGATATTACTTAGGGCTTCTTCTGTGGTTGGGTAAGTGGTGGCCATTTCTTGAAGAGATGGCTCCTGAACAACCGCATAAGGAGGTAAATCGTGATCTTTGGCTACTTTTCTTTGTTCCGCTTTTAATAAATCGAACAACACTTTGTCGAAAGATTGACCTGATGTAGACTGATGAGTAACTTCATTACCATCATCTTCGCCCAAGTCAATGTCACTAAAGTCATGGTCTTTGGTAAGCTTGAAGGAGTACGGTTTTTTCAGAAAGTCTTTCCCTTTTTGAGAGAGCTTTAAAACGCCAACATTTTCAATGTCTTTGGTAAGAAACTCGTAGAGTAAAGTCTGACGAACTACTGATTTCCAGAAACTTTCCTCTTGTGCTTTACCAGTTCCAAAAACGGGAAGCTTATTATGCTTGTAACTTTTGATGTATTGGTTTTGAGATCCACGAATCACATTTACAATATGCCCCAACCCGAATCTTTCATCGGTTTCGGTTACGGCTTGAATGGTCGTTTTTATTAAGTCTTGTGCCTCGTATTCTTCGCGTTCAAATTTACAGTTATCACACATGCCTGTTTCGCGACACACAGCATCATCATGTTCTTCTCCAAAATAGTGAAGCAGCTGCTTTCTTCTACAGACTGTAGATTCCGCATAAAAACTCATTTCATCCAACAGGATTTTAGAGTTTTCTTTTTCGGTAACGGGTTTGTCTTTGTTGAATTTCTCCAGCTTCATGATATCTGAATAGCTGTAGAACATAATGCACTGTCCTATTTGACCATCTCGGCCAGCACGTCCCGTTTCTTGATAATAGCCCTCGAGTGATTTTGGCACATCGTAATGAATAACAAACCTAACGTCTGGTTTGTCAATCCCCATTCCGAAGGCAATGGTGGCTACAATAATATCTACTTCTTCGTTCAGAAAATCGTCTTGATTCTTGACTCTAACATCGGGGTCGAAGCCTGCGTGATATGGCTTGGCGTTAAATCCATTCACTTGAAGGAAGTTGGCAATTTCTTCTACCTTTTTACGGCTTAAGCAATAGATGATCCCCGATTTGCCTTTGTTTTCCCGCATGAACTTGATCAGTTGTTTCTTGATCGATTTCTTGGGTCTAACTTCGTAATAAAGGTTTTCGCGGTTAAAAGACGACTTGAAAAGGTCGGCTTCTTCCATTTGTAAATTGCGCTGAATGTCTAACTGTACTTTTGGAGTAGCTGTAGCCGTCAGTGCAATGATTGGTAAATTTCCTAGCTGGTCAATGATGCTTTTAATCCTTCTGTATTCTGGTCTGAAGTCATGACCCCATTCAGAAATACAATGTGCCTCATCAATAGCCGCAAAAGAAATATTTGCCTGCTTAAGAAATTCTACGTTTTCTTCTTTGGTGAGCGACTCAGGCGCAACGTAGAGTAGTTTCACTTCTCCAGCGAGGACTGCCTTTTTAAGTTTGTTGATTTGACTCTTTGTTAAAGTCGAATTCAAAAAACGGGCGTTAATACCAACAGCGTTCATTTGATCAACCTGATTTTTCATCAGGGCAATCAAAGGCGATATTACGATGGCCGTTCCTGGCCTAACAATCGCTGGCAACTGATAGCACATTGATTTGCCTGCCCCAGTGGGCATAATCACGAAGGTATTCTTACCTGCGAGAATATTTTTTATGACTGGTTCTTGGTTGCCTCTAAAGGTATCGTAACCGAATACTTCCTTTAATTTTTTTCTTAATTCCTCCACACTTCCTATAAATATATCCAGTTTTCAAAAACGTTTGAGCGAATCCTTATCTTTGTCGCGTATGCTTCAAACGCCATTAAGTTGAAATTAGCAAAAAATATTCAAACCACAGCCAAAAATACACTTCTCAAAGAAGCCGATGCAATTCGACAGATTTCTGAATTCATTGACGAACGCTTCGAAGCGATTGTTTTATTGATCTTAGAATTGGAAGGAAGGGTTGTCATCACAGGGGTAGGAAAGAGTGCAATTGTGGCAAATAAGATTGTAGCGACCCTAAACTCAACGGGAACTCCTTCACTTTTTATGCATGCCGCAGATGCCATTCATGGTGATTTGGGAATGGTGCAGCCAAATGATGTAGTTATTTGTATTTCGAAAAGTGGAAATACTCCTGAAATTAAAGTGTTGGTTCCGCTAATTAAAAGGACAGGAGCCAAACTTATTGCTTTGGTGAGTAACCTAGACTCAGACTTGGCCAAACAAGCGGACCACGTACTGAACGCAACAATTGACAAAGAAGCAGATCCAAATAATTTAGCGCCTACCACAAGCACCACTGTGCACATGGCACTGGGCGATGCTTTGGCGGTTTGTCTTCTAGAGTGTAGAGGATTTACGAGCGAGGATTTTGCGAAGTACCATCCAGGAGGTTCTCTGGGTAAGCAGTTATACTTGAAAGTAGAAGACATTTACCCTAAGAACGGTTTGCCAATTGTTAAGCAAACGGACTTAGTAAAAGAAAGCATTCTAGAAATTTCGAAGAACCGTTTAGGGGCTACAGCCGTAGTGGATAGTAATGGAAAGCTGACGGGAATTTTTACTGACGGGGATATCAGGCGAATGATCGAAAAGGACATGAGTTTTGAACACAGAACCGTTGCGGAGGTAATGACAAAGAATCCAAAAACAATTTTGAAGGGTGAATTTGCATTGCGCGCGATGAATCAAATGAGAGAGTATTCAATCAATCATTTGGTAGTTTTAGATAGCGCTGAAAATATAGTTGGCTTTATCCATATCCAAGATTTGATAAACGAAGGAATAGTATAGCATGAAACATAATTATGTAGTGATAATGGCGGGCGGCATTGGTAGCCGTTTTTGGCCTTATAGCCGTGCGAACAAGCCCAAGCAATTTTTAGATGTTTTAGGGACTGGTCGTACTTTACTTCAAATGACTTACGACCGTTTTTTGGCAATATGCCCAGAGGAGAATTTTTATATTGTAACCAATAAGCGATACTATGAATTAGTAAAAGAGCAACTTCCAGCCCTTTCGGATGATCAAATACTTTTAGAGCCTGTTGGAAGAAATACTGCTGCTGCTGTGGCTTACCCCGCTTTTAAAATAAGGAAAAAAGACCCCAAGGCGATTATGATTGTGGCTCCTTCCGATCATGTAGTTTTTAAAGAAAGCCTTTTTACACAAAACTTAAACACAGCAATAAAGGCATCGACTGGATCCGATAAACTCATCACTTTGGGAATTGTTCCCACCAGGCCAGAAACAGGCTATGGCTATATTCAGTATCATTCTAGCCCCTTAAAAAAGGTAAAAAAGGTAAAAACATTTACCGAAAAGCCAGAACTAGAGTTGGCTCAAAAGTTTGTTGAAAGCGGTGACTTTGTGTGGAACGCTGGCATTTTTGTTTGGTCTGTGGAGACTGTAATTGCCGCTTTGCATGAGCACCTGACTGATTTAGCGGTGATTTTTGAAGAAGGTAATGATGTATACTATACTGAGGGTGAACAGGCATTTATCAATGACGCTTATGCCCAATGCAAGAGTATTTCCATTGACTATGGTATTATGGAAAAGGCCAATAACGTTTTTATGGTGAAGGGTACTTTTGATTGGTCGGACTTAGGGAGTTGGGATTCTTTACATGAGATTAAAACCAAGGATGACCAAGGCAATGTCGTAGATGGGAACGCGCTCTTATATAACTCCAAGAACTGCTATGTAAAAGGCCCGAGCGATACTTTAATTGTAGCTCAAGATTTAGATGGATACCTGATTACTCAAAGCGATAATGTGATTCTCATTTGTAAGAAAGATGCTGAGAAAAAATTCCGTGAGTTTTTACACGATGCCAAAGCTAAGGGAGAAGAGTTTAGCTAGATTCTAGC
>CAXBPM010000018.1:0-18397 GCA_963977345.1 uncultured Roseivirga sp. | reverse complement strand
GTCAGTTTACCTTCAATATACACTTGGTTGCCCTTCTTTAAATATTTCTCTGCAATTTCTGCCACCGGGCTCCAAAGTACAATATTGTGCCATTCTGTTGTGGTCACTCGCTCGCCTTGTTTGTTTTTGTAAGTTTCGCTCGTAGCCAAAGAAAAATTTGCTACTGCTCTTCCATTTTCCAAGTGACGCACCTCTGGATCTTTGCCCAAATTGCCTACTAGAATTACTTTGTTTACTCCTGCCATGATATTTATTTTTTGGTTCTATAGAACAAATTAATTAAAAACATTGATCTTCCAAGTATTTGATTATCAAAACAGGCTTCGGAAGGTTGTTTATGTGTTCTAAAGAGTATTTTTTTATTTCGGGATGAAGGCCCGTTAATCTAGCCTCATCATCTGTTTCAAGTTCAATTTTCACGAAGTTGGCGAAAATACGTTGATGCGTCAAAACATGTTCGTATAATTTTGATTCTTCTCCGATTATTGAGTCCGTCAAACCTAGTTTTTGAAGGGTTGAAAGAACCTCCTCTAAATTTATAGGTTTACTGTCTTCCATTAAATAAAAATCAAAGAGACCTTGCCAAACATCGCCCTTCCCTCTTTCCTTCATCCAAAACTCTTGTTCCGAATGAAAGGCCAGGTAGGTAAAGTATCTTTTTCTAACCTTCGTCTTCTTTGTTTTAACCGGAAGCACTTCAATTTTATTATTGTTGAAGGCAAAACAGTCGTCTTTGAAAGGGCAAACTCCGCAAGCCGGAGATTTTGGGGCGCATTGAATGGCCCCAAACTCCATAATGGCCTGGTTGTATTGGTTCGGTCTTTCTTTATCTAATAGCTCATTCGCTTTAATTTCAAAAACTTTAGGACCCTGTGTGCTCGAAATATCTTCTTCTATTCCAAAAACCCTACTCAGTACTCTATATACATTTCCATCTACAACAGCATTAGGCTGGTCAAAGGCTGAGGAAGAGATAGCGGCAGCGGTATATCGCCCAATCCCTTTTAATTTGAGTAGTTCATCAAACTCAGACGGAAACTGGCCGCCAAAATCATTTACCACCATTTTAGCACAGGCATGAAGATTTCTGGCCCTTGAATAATAGCCTAAGCCTTGCCATAAGCGCAGTACTTCGGTTTCAGAAGCATTGGCCAATTCATTAATGGTGGGAAACTGCTCAATAAACCGCTCATAATAGGGCAAACCTTGCGCAACTCTTGTCTGCTGAAGGATAATCTCAGAGAGCCAAATTGGGTAAGGGTCCTTGGTTTTCCTCCACGGCAGGTCTCTTTTATTTTCCTCATACCAGTTAATTAACTGATTTGCAAACACTTTACTGTCTAACATAGTGCTATCTTGTGCCAAATTAATGCCCCTGCAAGGTATTGGTTAAAATTTGAGGGTTTGTTTTTTAAATTAGAAATGAACTCGTAATTTTGCAGGCCAAAATAACTGGGAATTAGTTTTTTACACAATATTTATAAATCTAAAATTTAACAGCGGTGACGAAAGCAGATGTTATTAACCAAATAGCAGAGAAGACAGGAATAGATCGATCTGATGTTACTACTACGGTGGAAACTCTTTTTACAGTAGTAAAGGATTCAATGGCCGAGGGTGAAAATATCTACGTGAGAGGATTCGGCAGCTTTGTGAATAAGAAAAGAGCAAAAAAGATTGCTAGAAATATCTCTAAAAACACTGCCATCGTAATTGATGAGCACTTTGTTCCAAGCTTTAAGCCTTCAAAGGTTTTTGTAGAACAAGTAAAAGTGAGTGATAAAGTAAAGATTGCAAACAAGTAAGCTTTAGCCTGATTGGCTATTATGAAAAAGAATCAAATTGTACTTCTGAGCGTTGGAATCGTAGCTGTTGCATTATTATACATGCTGCCCACCTCCGTAGTAGACAATAAGGAAAATGAGGCTTTAGAGTTTGTAGATGAAAGTAGACCGGGAGGAGTGGTGATAGATCACAGCTCTGAAATCCCCGAAGAAATTCAACCAAAAATTGATTTCTGGAAGGATAAACTGGTTTCTGATTCAAACATTAAGAAAGATGAAGTAGCATTGGATTCATTGATGGCCATATTTCAAACCATCAACCAATTTGATAGCGCAGCTTATTATGCTGAATCTTTCGCAGAAGAATTTAAAACGATTTCACTCTGGCAGAAGGCTGGAGACGCCTATTTCGAGGCTTTTTCTTTCGCTATAGAACCAAACAAAGTAGAAAGACTTGGCAGTAAGACCCGTGAAATGTATGCTAAGGTTTTAGAACAAGCACCCGATAACCTGGATGTTAAAAACAATTTGGCGATGACCTATATTGCGAGTTCTAACCCTATGCAGGGAATTTTGATGCTAAGAGAAATTCTCGAAACAGACGAAAAGAACGAAAAGGCCCTTTTGAACATGGGTCGCCTTTCAATGCAATCAAGTCAATTTGATAAAGCGGTAGAGAGGTTCGAAGCATTAGTAGGTTACTATCCAAATAGCTTAGATGGTAATTATCTTTTAGCGGTATGCTATTTTGAAACAGGGAAGAGCGATAAAGCAAAAGCCCAATTTCAAAAAGTAAAAAACATGGATGCTGATCCGGTTGTGCAAACGGCTGTTGATGAGTATCTGCAAAGAATTAAGTAAAACATTATTTCATTAAAACATTAGAATTATGCCTTGCGGTAAAAAAAGAAAAAGACATAAGATTTCAACTCACAAGAGAAAGAAAAGACTTAGAAAAAACAGACACAAAACTAAGAAGTAGTACTTCTTAGTTTTGTGCTTATACGCATCACTAGTTTAATTATTAACATTTAACTTTTTTCAAATTGAGCAACGAATTAGTAATTAATTCGACTCAAGATGGATGTCGTATAGCCCTTCTGAAAGATAAAAACCTGGTTGAGTTTCATCATGATCATGATGACAACCAGTTTAAGGTAGGTGATATGTACTTGGGAACGGTTAAGAAAATCGTCCAAGGATTGAACGCGGCTTTTATAGATATAGGGTACGAGAAAGATGCTTTTCTGCATTATCTTGACCTTGGTCCGCAAATAAAATCACTAAATAAATACACCAGAATGGCCCAATCGGCCAATGATGTCAATGGTAACCTGAGTAAATTCAAAGGTGAGCCAGACATTAACAAGCTTGGCAAAATGGGTCAAGTGCTGACAAGAGGTCAGCAAATACTTGTTCAGGTTGTAAAAGAACCTATTTCAACAAAAGGGCCACGACTCTCTTGCGAGTTGTCTATAGCTGGGCGCTATATGGTTTTAGTGCCTTTCTCCGATTCTATCAATATTTCTAAGAAAATAACTGATGGAGACGAGAGAAAAAGATTGATGAGATTGATTTCATCGATCAAACCCGAAAAATTTGGTGTCATCGTTCGCACAGTTGCGAAAGGAAAAGATGTGGCCGAGTTAGATAAAGATCTCCGAAACCTAGAAGAAACTTGGATTGAAGGCATTAAAAAGCTTCACAAAGCCAAGCCTAAAGATAAGGTCATCGGAGAAATGAGTAGGGCTTCATCCTTGCTCCGCGATATCCTCAACGAATCTTTTGACAGTGTAAGTACGGATGATAAGGACATCTATAATGAGATTAAGTCCTACATTCAGAAAATTGCTCCCGACAAAGAAAAGATAGCTAAGCTTTACACAGGAAAAGCCAAAATCTTTGAAGCTTTTGGAATTGAAAAGCAATTCAAATCGCTTTTTGGTAAAACTGTAAGCTTGCCAAAAGGCGGCTATCTAATTATTGAGCATACCGAAGCACTTCACGTTATTGACGTGAACAGTGGTAATAAATCGAATGCAGGAGAAGATCAAGAAAGCACCGCGCTTGCTGTTAATATTGAAGCAGCAAGAGAAGTAGCACGCCAATTAAGGCTGCGCGATATGGGTGGTATTATCGTGATCGACTTTATCGATATGCGTAAGGCTGAAAATAAAAAAGAGCTTTACACTGTAATGCGTGACATTATGGATGATGACCGTGCTAAAAACACAGTTCTACCCATCACCAAATTTGGCTTAATGCAAATTACACGTCAGCGTGTAAGGCCAGAAATGAACATTACTACCCGCGAAAACTGCCCAGCATGTGGGGGAACGGGAAAAGTGGCTGCCACAATACTTGTGTCGGATACGATTGAAAAGAATATCGATTATATTCTTGGTACCCAAAATGAAAAAGGAATTACACTAGTAGTGCATCCTTTCTTACATGCCTATTTCACCAGAGGAATATTCTCGAAGAGATGGGAGTGGTACAAACAATACCATACATGGGTAAAGATTGAAAAAGACAGTTCTTTAAGTCTTTCGGCTTATACCATAAACAACAAGCTTGGCGAAGAAATTGCCATTCCAGCTTAAGTTTTAAAACATCAATTCAAACGAAAAAGGGAACCTCAATGAGGTTCCCTTTTTACTTTATCAGTCTACTTGGTTGTTATGCGAAATAATAAGGGAATTTCCCCTTAGCGATCATCGTGTCTGCCACTTGTCTTCTAAGCTCCTTAGTATTTACTAAATCCATTTTTGTAAAGCGCTTCAAGCCCATTAACATCACTTTCTGCTCATCGCCTTTGGTGAAGGATGCAATTGCCTCTTTGGCTGCTGCATTCACTTTATCAATAGCTTGAGCCATGTAGATCTGAGTCATAGCAATGTAATCCTTACAAGCTTCCTCTCCTCTTTGGCTTACTAACTTTTCCGTTCTTAGCATAGATGATTCCACTGCGTAGATCTCTATCAAGATATCGGCAAGGTTCATCATTACTTCTTGTTCGTCTTCAATTCTATCTTGAAGTGCCATGGCTGCTTTTCCGCCTACCATAAGGAAAACTTTCTTCAAGTTTTTCACTACTTCTTTTTCAGCATTGAACAATACTGATTTATCGATCGTGGTGAATGAAGGTACAGAAACAAGTTCTTTAGAAACTGCCATTGCTGGCTCAAACATGTTCAGTTCGCCTTTCATAGCGCGTTTCAAAAGCATTCCGATCATCAACATACGGTTGATTTCGTTGGTGCCTTCATAAATTCTAGCAATACGTGCATCTCTATAAGCTCTTTCCATTGGAGCTTCGGCAGAATAGCCCATGCCTCCATATATCTGAACACCTTGGTCTACTACGTAATCCAATACTTCAGAACTGTGGATTTTTGCAATGGCACACTCAATGGCGAATTGCTCCACTCCTTTAAGCTTGGCCTTCGCATCGTCCATTCCGCCTGCGATCAGGTCGTTAATTTTATCTTCGATATTCTGCCCTGCTCGGTAGTCTAAAGACTCCGTCACATAGGTCTTAGTGGCCATCTCAGCCAATTTGCTTTTGATAGCACCAAAGCTTGAAATAGATACACCGAATTGCTTGCGTTCGTTAGCATACTGAGTGGCATAGGAAATTACAGTTCTGCAACCCCCTAAAACTCCAGCTCCTAATTTTACACGGCCAATATTCAAGATATTCACAGCGATTTTGAAACCGTTCTGTCTATCAGAAAGCATGTTTTCAACCGGCACTGGGCAGTCGTTAAAGAATACCTGGCGGGTTGAAGAACCTTTGATTCCAAGCTTCTTCTCTTCTTCGTTCATTGTGATTCCACCGAAGGTTTTCTCAACAATAAAGGCCGTCAAATTCTTGTCATCTTCGATTTTTGCGAATACGATAAACACGTCAGCGAAACCCGCATTCGAGATCCACATTTTCTGACCCGTAACATTATAGTGCTTTCCATCCGCAGAAAGCACCGCTTTTGTTTTTCCTGAATTGGCATCAGATCCAGCATCAGGCTCTGTCAAGCAATAACAAGCAGCCCACTCGCCAGTGGCCAGTTTCGGTAAATACTTTTCTTTCTGCGCTTCAGTTCCATAATAAAGAATGGGCAAGGTTCCGATTCCAGTATGCGCTCCGTAGGTAGTAGAAAAAGAACCAGCAGCACCAATTACATCGGCCATCAACATACTTGTGTTGAAGCTCATTCCTAAGCCACCATATTGTTCTGGTACGGTTATTCCCAAAAGACCTAATTCACCGGCCTTCTTGAATATTTTAGGAACCAAGTCTGGTTCTTTCATGCTGTCGATACGATCGGCATTAGGCGTAATTTCTGTTTCGATAAAATCGCTGCAGGCTTGCGCCATCATTTTTTGCTCTTCGCTGAATTCTTCAGGAATAAAAACTTCCTGAGCAGGAGTTTCCCTTACTAGAAATTCACCGCCCTTAATTGATGCTTTATTGGTTACGTTTTCGCTTGACATGTTATGTGTATTTAGTATTGTGATTTGGGTATTGAGCCTGCTAGCGGTTAATTGACTTTTTGAGACTATAAATCATCTTCTGTATCTTATCCACTTCTAACTCTAGTTTCCCAAATGAGTTATTGTTTAAAAACTTTAATCTATTTGCAATAATTAGTTGTGTCTCCAGTTCACAAGAAGAGCCATAGGCAATTCCTAAAAACTGGTTAAATTCTCCAGAGGTATTTCTTCCAGCACCTTCCGCAATATTTGAGCTGATAGAAACTACGCTTCTTCTAATCTGGCTTGTTAAGCCAAACCTTTCATCAGTAGGTAGTTCCTCGGTTGATTTGTAAACATCTACCGCGAAATCAACAGCGTTTTGCCAAACTCTTAACTCCTTATAATTATTCATATGTGCATTGTTTTTGGTTTACAACTGAAACTCATTCACACTACACAATACACACGACTAAAATCCTATTTTAGGAATTCATAAATACCCGCTACGCCTTGGCCACCGCCTACACAGGCCGTTACCATTCCGTATTTCGAGTTACCTCTTCTTCTCATCTCGTTGAAAAGTTGGACTGACAGTTTTGCTCCTGAACAACCAAGCGGGTGTCCTAAAGCAATCGCTCCACCATTGACATTCAGAATAGAGCGGTCAAAGTCTAGCGCTTTGATTACCGCTAAAGACTGTGCTCCAAATGCTTCATTCAATTCGATCAAATCAAGATCGGACTGTTTCAAGCCAGCTTGTTTCAATGCTTTCGGCACCGCGTCCACTGGGCCAATTCCCATAATTCTTGGGTGAACACCCACAGCAGTATAAGTAACCATTCGAGCGATAGGCTCTAAGCCGAGTTCCTTTACCATTTTCTCAGACATTACCATCACAAATGATGCACCATCTGAAACCGGAGAAGAGTTACCAGCTGTTACCTGACCACCTTGAGCAAATACCGGCCTTAAGCCAGCCAATATCTCCATTGAAGTATCTCCTCTTGGGCCTTCATCCTTATCTACCGTGTAAGTTTTTTCAGCCATTTTTCCGTTAGCGTCAACGAATTTCTCCGTTACCTTAATCGGAACAATTTCGTCATCAAATTTGCCATCAGCTTGCGCTTTCACAGCCTTTTGGTGTGACTCAAAAGCAAATTGATCAGACTCTTCTCGAGTGATATTATATTCCTTCCCTACTTGCTCAGCCGTAAGGCCCATGCTCAAGTAGTAATCTTTATGTTCTGTGGCCAGCTTATAGTTAAGGGCCGTTTTATACCCCATTACTGGCACTTGACTCATAGATTCTGTTCCGCCTGCGATAATACAATCTGCAGTACCAGCATGAATTCGTGAAGAAGCCAAAGCAATGGCTTCCAAACCAGACCCACAGTAACGGTTAACGGTAACGCCAGGGACTCCAATAGGTAATGACAATAGAGAGATCATTCTTCCCATTTGCATGCCTTGTTCAGCTTCTGGCACTGCATTGCCTACAATAAGATCGTCTACTCTGGTTGGGTCGAAGTTCGCCACCTGACCAACCAAGTGTTTAATTACTTCAGCAGCCATGTCGTCAGAACGTACACTTTTAAGCACACTGCGCTTGCCACGTCCTACGGCTGTTCTATATCCTGCAACTATATATGCGTCCATATTTTTAGATTTTAGTAGTCAGACGTTAGACGTCAGACTAGTGGTTCCTTAATTTTTTAATAAATGCTACAATCATTTTTTGAATCTCTGAAAGACTAGAGGTCAGATTTTCATGCTTAATTTGATCAATGTAATCCAAGTCCAAAGCAACAAAAAGCAAACTTTCTACTTCGTGACATGACCCTAAAGACATATCTAAAAATCTCGCAAAATCTTGATCAGAACCTCTTCCAGATCCTTCGGCAATGCATGACATTATTGAAACCGAAGCGCTTCGCATTTGAGAAATTAAGTTGAATCTCTCAGAATCTGGAAGCTCATTTGAAACAACATATACTTGCTTTACAAGTATCCTTGCCTTCTGCCAAATCTTCAATTCTTTAAAATTATGCACCTACTGTTTTGTCTTGTGTCTATTATCTAGAGTCTAACCTCTAGTTTCTAAGCGGTTTTCCTTTGAAAAGAATGCTGTGAATTCGCTCTAAGGTTTTTGGCTCGGCCGTAAGTGCCAAGAAAGCCTCGCGCTCTAAATCAAGAAGGTATTGTTCTGATACTTCTTGCGGAGCCGTTAAGTCACCTCCACACATTACGTAACCTACTTTTCTAGCAATCTTAGCATCGTGCTCAGAAATATAATTTCCGAAAAGCATTCCGTTAATTCCAGCTTCGAATAGCGCCAAGCCAGTTACACCTTGTACCTTGACATTTGTTCTTTCCACTGGCTGGGTATAGCCCGCTTCATGCAATTCGAGCACTTTCTTCTTAGCGTCAGAAATCAATCGTTTTCTGTTCATTGTGATACCGTCAGTAGGTCGAAGAATATTCATTCCTCTGGCCTCCTCTGCCGAAGTAGCAACCTTAGCGGTCGCGATATTCATAAACGCTTCTTGTAGTCGGTTCAATTCAGGGTCTCCAGCTACATAAGAATCTGCAGCTCTTAAAGCGAGCTCCTTCGTTCCTCCCCCACCAGGGATAAGGCCAACACCCACTTCAACTAAACCAATATAGGTTTCAGCATGGGCTTGAATGGCATCGCAATGCAACGACAATTCACAACCTCCACCCAACGCAAGTCCTGCCGGTGCAGCCACTACTGGTATTGATGAGAATTTCGCCAGTTTCATGGTGTTCTGGAATTGCGCAATCATTAAGTTGATCTCGTCATAATCCTGATCACCAGCATACATAAACAGCATGGCTAAGTTGGCTCCTGCTGAGAAGTTTGGTCCTTCGTTTCCAATAACCAAACCTTTATAATCTTTCTCTGCCATAGAAATGGCAGTTTGAATTCCTTCAATGACCTCAGCGCCCATTGAATTCATTTTGGTATGGAACTCTAAGCAAAGCACTCCATCTCCGATATCGAAAACGGATGCACCAGCATTACCCCAAACCTTATTGGTTTCACGGATATTTTCTAAGATAATCAACTCATCTAAGCCCGGAATTACTTTGTATGATTTTGAAGGAATATCGTAATAGTGCTTTATTCCTTTTTCAATTTTATAGAAAGCATCGTTTCCTGCTTGAAGCATTTCATAAACCCAAGCTGCAGGCTTAAAGCCCATGGCTTCCATTTTATCAACCGTAGCTTTTACGCCCAGTAAATCCCATGTTTCGTAAGGACCGAGTTCCCAACCAAAACCAGCACAAACTGCTTGATCTATTCTGTAGAGTTCGTCCGAAATTTCTGGAATTCTGAACGAAACGTATTTGAAAGTATCGTAGAATGTAGTTCTATAGAATTCACCCGCTTTGTCATCAAAATTGACGAGTGTTTTGATTCTAGCTTTTAGATTTTCTTCTTCCTTAACGGCTTCAAGTGCTTTGAAATTCGCCCTTGTTCTTTCACCGTATTCATAGGTTTTTAAATCAAGCTCAAGAATTTCTGTCTTACCATTGGCGTCTTTCGTTTTCTTGAAATAGCCTTGCTTAGACTTGTCGCCAAACCAACCTCTTTTATGAACTTCCGAAACAATACCTGGAAGAATGAATTTCTCTCTGGCTTCATCGTTATCCAAACCTTTGTGCAAGTTGTTAGCTACGTTAACAGTTGTATCTAAACCAACCACATCCATAGTACGGAAAGTGGCAGACTTGGCTCGACCGATAATTGGCCCAGTCATTCTATCTACCTCACCGACAGTAAGCCCCATTTCTTCAATGGTGTGCATGGCCGACATGATGGCATAAATACCAATTCTGTTGGCGATAAAGGCAGGTGTATCTTTACAAAGCACTGTTTCCTTTCCTAAGAAAAGGTCTCCATAATGCATTAAGAAATCAATGATTGTTGGATCCGTTTTAGGCCCAGGAATGATTTCTAACAAGCGTAAATACCTTGGGGGATTGAAGAAGTGAGAACCACAGAAATGCTTCTGGAAATCTTCGCTTCTACCTTCACACATCAAATGCATAGGAATACCAGATGTATTCGATGTAATAAGTGTGCCTGGTTTTCTGTGTTTTTCAACTTGATCGAAGATGATCTTCTTAATATCAAGTCTTTCTACAACCACCTCAATAATCCAATCCACATTAGAAATTTTAGACATGTCGTCTTCAAAGTTTCCGGTGGAAATTCTACTTGAAAAACTCAAGTCATAAATTGGGGATGGCTTAGATTTTAATGCTGTTGTTAATGCATCGTTTACCAGTTTATTTCTGGCCGCCTTATTGGATTTATGTTCTTCAGGTAAATCCCTCGGCACCATATCCAATAACAATACTTCTACTCCAATATTAGCGAAATGGCAAGCTATACGAGAGCCCATCACTCCTGAACCTAATACTGCAACTTTTCTAATCGATCTGTTCATGTGTTCTAAAAGATTGATTTTTTATCTATAAGATTATTTATCTGTTCTATTACCTCGAAAAAGGTGTCTAGCTTTTCTTTTTCTATTAACTCGTTGGCGGTAGTATTAAACTCCAAAACCGTGGCTCGAGATATCTCTCTCTTCTGTTTTCCAAGATCCGTAAGAAATATTCTGACCGAACGGCCGTCATTTGGGTCTTTCTCACGATATATAAAGCCTTTTTCCTCCATGCTTTTGAGCATACGAGTAAGGCTACGTGATTCTAATCCCATTAAAGGGGCAATTTTTGTGGCCGGAGTTCCTTCTTTACTATTAATAATAAGAAGTACAAAACCGATAGAAGTGGTAATGTCGTGTTTTACTGCTTGCTGGTTATACATGCGGTAAATCGCATGCCAAAGCATTTTTACGTTGTGGTCTATGGTTTCTTCTCTCTTCATAATCCTGTAAGGGTTACGAAGTTAAAGAAAATTTGTTATGCATGCATACTATTTTTTATAAAAAAGTATGCCATTATTTTTGAAGGGAAAACGTTACTTGATACTCTGAACCAGCACAATCGTGGTTAGAGTAGAGCTCACAATAGCGGCAATTGTTCCGAAACTTTCTAGAAACTTACCTCTTTCACGGGGTTCTTTAGGTGGTTTAGCTGATACTGTTATTACTGATCCATCCAATACTTTGGGGTTTGATAAAAAGCCAACCCTTCTTGTAAATCCATTGGGATTGGTTAAATAAATCTTTTCTCCATTTCTTGTTTTACCTCCAGCATTCTTAACATATGACCGAACAGTCTCATTTTCCAAGAACTTCTGAAGAGAGGGGTTAGCTACTTCACCTTCAACTTTGACAGTATAAATAGATTCCGGAAAATAAATACTGTCAGCATTTTGAAGGATAATATCAAACTTCTCGTTTTGTTCACCGAGTGCTTTTTGAAAATCAAATGCCAGCTGTACCCCGTCTCTGTATAACCTAGCCCCAGCTAAATAAACATTTGGAGAAAGACCACCAGCTCTTTCTGTAACTGCAGTAAGTTTTTCGTCTTTTGATTCAAGATAATATGTCCCAGGAAATTTTATTTCACCTGTAAGCATTACTGCTCTTTGTTCTGATGAACCAGGTATATAATTCACTGAGATTTGGTCATTATCTTGAAGAATATAACTTGAGGGCGAGTTTTTAGATCCTCCTAAAAGGTAATTGAGGTCTAAGTCAACATTAGTGTTAAAAGAGATTCTATTTCCAGTAAAATCAAAGTTCTCACGTGATACGATAACACTTTCTCGAAATGATTTTTTAAGAAAGCCACCTGACTGAATAATTAAGTCTTCAACAGTCATACTATCCGTAAGTAGGTATTTTCCCTCATTTTTGACCGCCCCTTTTACAAAGACATATTTATCCAATGTTTCGGTTATGTCCTTGCTATAAAGAATCACCCGATCTTTCGGTTTCAAAACTGCATTGAACTTCTTATCCAGCACTTCATCCAAGTTAAAAGGGATGACTTGATACTCTAGTTTACCCTCTTGATAACGTAATAAATCGGCTCTACTGGTTAGAATTCGATTTCTGTATTCTAAATCCTCCACATTGGCAGACATAAAAATTAGATCGTAAAGACTCAGGTCTTCCCTCCATAAAACAGTTTTAGGCTCGGACAAAAACCCTTCAATAGAAACTGTTTCTAGAGACTTGAGTTCTTCTGTATTATATACTTTGAGGGAGTCATCTGCTTGTAGAACAATATTCTGTGCTGAGTTAACATCTGTCATAATCTCGGCCAAAGAAAAAGAAAGAAACTTAAGATCTCCATTTCTATCTTTCCGGAATAAATCCACTTTTTTCAAATATGTGTTGGGTCTAAGCCCTCCTGCAGAATTTATAAGCTCTTTTATTTTTAAACCCTTATCCAGCTGATAGTCTCCAGGTCGAAAAACAGAACCAGCTATTGTAACTAAATTATCATACTTGTCTAACACCTCACCAAACGTCACCTCATCTCCATCCTGAAGCCTAAAATTTATTCCGTTTCTTAAAAGGCTATCATAATTTACAGAAACAATCTCACGATCAAAAGAACTGCTGTTTGACCGGTTATTGGTAGTACGAATTCTCTTTACTGTTACTGTTTTTGTAAAAGCTGTTGGTTTGAGGCCTCCAGCGAAACCAATCAAGTCCAATAATCCTTCATTGTCTTTCAATTCATAAATTGCAGGTTTATTCACTTCCCCTTTAAGCCTGATGGCATTCATTCTGGTTGGAATGAAAATAACATCATTATTCATTAGTCTCAAATCTTCACGAAGAGCCCCTTTTACCAAGTAGTCGTATAAATCAACATTCGAAATAAAACGGTTGTTTCTAAAAACTTTAATATCACGAAGTGAGCCTGAGGTTTGAATTCCACCAGATATATAAAGTGAATTCAATGTGGTAGCAAAGGAGTTGATAAGATGAGAGCCTGGGTTTTTTGATTCCCCCATTACTATAATCCGAATCGGTCTAAGCTTAGTTAAAGAAACGTCTAAGAAAATTTTTGGTGGGTCTTTTTTAAGGCCTGAATAGAATTTTGATAGAAACTCTTTCATCCGAACGTTCAGTCCTTCATATGAAGTACCTGCAACAAAAACCTGCCCTACATTTGGGATAAAAAGGTTCCCATTAATATCTACTTTGCCTTCAAACTGAAATTCAGCTTCTCCCCACAAATAAACTCTTAGTTCATCTCCAGGGCCGATAAGGTACCCTGGGTCAATGTTACCAACTAGGGCGTGTTCGTTCGCGAAAGGATTATTGTTAAAAATGTTGTACCCAAAATACGGCAAGCCTTCTTCCTTCTTCTCTATCTGAATTGTTTCAGCTTTTTGGCTATTGTTATCCTGTCTTTCACTATTGTAATCTAAAGTGTCTCTTCCTATATTTTGAATAGACTCAAACTTGGGTGCGCCTTCCTCTTTTGTCGAAATATACTTCTTTATATATTCATCATAATCTAGGCCATATAAGCGTGCTTGCCTACGCGCATCGTCTTCAGACATTCCTCGCTTTCTAAGTTCAGAAAGTATTTCTTCCTTAGTATTGATCCCCCGCTTTTCGAGTTCTTGTTTTACTTGTTGTTCAGACTGCGAGTATCCATCTACGCATACTGAAATTAAAAGCAATAGCAGACAAGTAAACGGAAATATGGTTCTCGTTATTTTCAAGGTTCGGTATCGGTTTGGTGTCAGAGGTATGCTCTCATGATAGTTGAAAAGCAATATCCTGTATAAAAGTAACAAAAAAAGAACTACATCTAAAAATATATCACTTAAGGAAGCTATTGATAGCAAATCTTCAATCAGTTATTCAGCTCATCAATATCAAAATCGTTTCCTTTTCCATATTGGATTAAATCAAAAAGATTATAGCATTCTAATGTATTCAAATCCTTCAAACAGCAATCTCCATTTGAGAGTATATCAATTACTTCAAACTCGAATGTCTCTGAAAAATTAATGAGCTTAAACTTCTTACCTACCCGTAAATTATTAAATGATTTTGCCATTGGGCGAAGGTATTACACCGCGTAAATCTTCTCTATTAGATCGGCATATTTTTCTTTTATGATTCTCCTTTTGAGTTTTAGTGTTGGGGTCAGTTCTCCTGAAGCTATCCCCCACTGGTCATTCAGTATTTCAAACTTTTTTACCTGTTCCCAATTGCCAAAACTCTGATTTGTCGCGTCTACCTCTGCCTGAAATTTATTCATGATCTCTACATTCTTGAGCAAATCAGGGTCGGTTTTATTTAAGCCATGGCGATCTGCCCAACCACCAACTGCTTCTAAATTAGGAACTATTAGGGCTGCTGGAAATTTTCTGTTTTCGCCAATGACCATTACTTGTTCTATCAGAACCGATTCTTTCAGTTTATTTTCCATTACCTGTGGAGCAATATATTTACCCCCAGAGGTTTTAAACATTTCCTTTTTTCGATCGGTAATTCTTAAAAAGCTCTCAGGGGTTAATTCGCCAATATCTCCAGTATGGAACCAACCATCGACAATTACCTCATCTGTTTTCTCTTGGTCTTTAAAGTAACCCATCATTACGTTAGGTCCTTTCACCAAAATTTCTCCGTCATCGGCAATTTTAACTTGAACACCCGTAAGAAGTGGGCCAACAAAATCCAGTTTGGCTTGAGTAGGATCTGGCATACCAATACTGATACCAGGAGACGTTTCCGTTAACCCATATCCTTCTAGTATTTTAATATCTGCCGCCCAAAACACCCTTTTGAGGCGTGGTTGAATTGCCGAGGCTCCTACAATGATATGACGTACATTTCCGCCTAGTGCCGCTTGCCACTTACTGAAAATGAGTTTCCGAGCAATTTTTAACTGAGTATTGTAAACAAAGCCCATTGCTTGGTCAGGGTTATACTTAAGCCCCAGGTTTACAGCCCAAAAGAACAACTGCTTCTTAATTCCCGATAGGGCAAAACCTTTGGCTATGATCTTGTCATAAATCTTTTCGATGAGCCTAGGAACAGTGTTGAATCCGTGGGGCTTAATTTCTTGTAAATTATCACTTATGGTCTCTAAGCTTTCAGCATAATGAATAGACAAGCCAAGCTGAAAGTAGAAGTAAATTGCGGTTCTCTCAAAAATGTGGCACAATGGCAAAAAGCTAAGCACTCTGTCATGACCATTGTTATATTCTGCCCTTTCGGAAACCGCTGTGGCATTTGAAATAATGTTCTTATGATTAAGCATTACACCTTTTGGTCGACCGGTTGTGCCCGAGGTGTAAATAATGGTGACAAGGTCGAACTCATTTACTTGGGCTTTCCTTTTTTCCATTTCTTCTTTTTGTTCTTCGGAACCTGAGGTTAGTAGTGTAGACCAATGTTCCGTAACTGTGGATTCATCAAAAATATAGATGTCTAAATCTATGTTCGCTTTTGCCGCTCCATTTTTTGCCTTTTGATATATTTCTTCGGTAGAAACAAAAACGAATTTGCTTTCAGAATGCTCAAAGATAAAAGCATAATCATCTTCAGAAATAGTAGGGTACATTGGTACGCTGATGGCTCCGATTTGCTGAATGGCTATGTCTGCAAAGTTCCATTCGGTTCGATTTTCACTGATTATCGCTACTTTTTCTCCTGCTTGGATTCCCTTACTCATCAGCCCAAAAGAAAGCTGAGTAGATTTTTCTATTACCTCTTGGGTTGAGTACTTTCTCCATTTACCATCCTTTTTATCGGCAAGGCAAACATCAAGGTTATATTGTTCTAACTGTAGAGGTAGCAGTTCAAAAAGTCGGGTTGCAGTCTTCATAATAGTTGGCTAAAGTTGATCAAGATAATAAAATCCGTGTGCAGTAAAAATTAACCAAAGTCCCCTCGTAGTTCTCTCAGTCTTTTTCTGGCTTCAGAAACAAAAATACTTCCCTTGAATTTTTCGAGAAGCTGAAGGTAAACCTCCATTGCTTTTTCGTTGTTTTTTAGATCATCTTCCAAAATAATACCTGTGAGAAATAAGGCGTCATCACCCAAAATTTCATAATAATGCCCCTCATTTATCACCCCCAATGCTGTTAAGGCTTTATCAAAATGACCAAGTTCTCTTTCCGTTTTAGCCATTAAAAAATAGACTTCATCAATAATGGAGTGATTAGGGTATTTTTCAATCATTCGATTCAATGCTGCTATGGCTTCATTTTTTTGATTTTGGAAAAGCTGAAGTTCAATATTTGCGTACTCTTGCATCACTACATCTGTTGAATCAAAAACTGTATTGTTCTTAATTAGAATACTCAAGTTCAAGGCATCATTAGCAATTTCTCTGGATGTGGCCAGCTTCAGAATATCTAAGTGACTTTGCGCAAGCTCAAACTCTCCTTTGAAGTAAGAAAGCTTCGCGCTCTTCAATTTAGCTTCATATCCCAAGGGTTCGTCTTTAAACATTCTTTCTACCTGAGCATAAAGAAGAATAGATTCCCAGGGTTCTTCATTGAGCAGATATATATCTGCCAAGTCCATTTTAGACTCAGCAATTACCTTGTGCTTACCAACCGGTTGGTTCACATTTTCCGTAAGAATTTCAATGGCTTTCGGAATTTCATTTAAGTAAAAGGCATACAGATGAGCGACCCTTCGATTGGCGTCAATGATATTAAAGACATCACGCAAGCTTTCTTTATAGTCCTGATATTTAACAATCAGACTTTTAATAGCCGTAGTATCTACCGGATAAGTTTCTTTGACCACTTCTTCATCGGCCAATAAAACATAGCGTGAGGCTAAATTCCGACTGGGGCTGTCGGGAAACTCATCCAATACATAATCGAAGGCCTTTTGCGCAGTTTTGTATTCTTGATTTCTAAAAGCGATGAGCCCAACGTTAATAATGTTCTCTGCATTGTTCTGAAGTCTTCTATCAAGCGCTCTGGCCTGCCGTAAGGCAGCGGAAAAATTTTTCTGTTGTAGGTGTGTCCAAACCAATAGATCATTGTAGATGGGGTTGCCAGCGTCCTTCTGAATGAACTCATATAGCGTAGTCTCAAGTGTATCTAAATCTTCTGGTTCGGTAAGTGCTCTTTGAAATGAGTTTTTTACATAGCTGAGATTTTGTGGCTGAGATTTTGAAAAAATGAGGTATTCCAAAACCATCTCTTGTTTTTGATTCATCAGTTGGTAAGCATTGGCAAGTTCTAATGAAAACATATCTGGACGGTTCATTGCCTTTCTGCCCTCTTGATAAGTTTCTAGTGCTTTTTGCCTTAAGTTCTTTTCAAAGAATATCTGTGCTAAAAATCTTATGCCATTCGTCTTATTGTTTTCTCCAGCATCTTTGGCCTGCTCTGCAATTATATCATTGAATACATTCTCCGCTTTCTCTTCTTCCTTTTGACTTTTGTACAGCATACCTAAATCTACTTTATAGAAGAAGTTATCTGGGTTATCCTTAATAGTACCCTTTAGGTATTTTTCAGCTTCGTTAAATTCTTCTTCGCTTAGAAGTAGCTTCAGATAATTATCATGTATTCTAGAAATATTCGAGTTGTCCTTCGCCAGTTTTTTATACTCTTTAAGTGCCTTCTCAAAATCTCCTTGTTCATAGTATTCATTTGCAAGTGCTATCGCATCGACTTGCGAAAAAGCAATAGTACTCATGAGTATCATAAAAAGTAAAAGAGCTATTTTCCTCATAGTTGTTAACATTTTCAACACGGTAGTAATTAAAGATAGTTAATTGATTAAAGATAATTACTCTCTATTAAGACTGTGGATATGTGTATAACTTCATTACTCACATTTTATGTTTAGATCTGTGAACAACTTGTATACTTATTTAGGGTTATAAACATCTTATTAACTTTCAATATATTGATTAATAAGTACTTATGAAATTTGAATCAAAACTCCGTGATTTTGTGGATAATAATTAATGACTTTAAAAATGTGGATGAGGTTTTGAAAATTACTTGAAAGGTGAAGACTTTATCCACTTGGCCCAAGGTTGATAGGGAAGAATGTGGATCAGTGTGGATGGTGGTGTCTCTATCCTCTTTCTTATTCACAGTTAATCGTTGTTATTCACAGTGTGTGAAATGTTAATATCGCCTATTTCCCAGTTCTTTTTAACGCTTATATTTTTGCTTTTAGAAAGCG